>CAXBNB010000103.1:0-9084 GCA_963976505.1 uncultured Reichenbachiellaceae bacterium | reverse complement strand
TATTTCTTCACAGGTAAAGAAAGATGATGATAGGGTCTAATGTTTTTAAATAAAGCAAAAAAACCTCCTTTTAAGGAGGTTTTTTTGCTTTATTGAGAGTGTCATGAGGTGTTTTTAAAATATTTTTTATTCTCACTAGGGGTTTTGTTTTTTTTTGTCGTCCTCCTTCCAACTTATGAAAGAAGACATCAACGATATTATCGCAAAAGAATTATCAGGTACTGCCACATCGGAAGAAATAGAAATACTTAGGAATTGGTTGGGACAGAAATCTGAGCATAAAATTGAATACAATTTCTTAAGGCTAACTTGGGTTCAGGGAAACGAGAGTATTCAGGACTCAAAGTCAAGGGTGTTTACCCACCTTGCTGAAAGTATAAATGAACATAAAAAGTCGAAAGTTCGACATCTAAATGAACTTAAGCCAACTGGTGCACTTTGGTTGAAAATTGCTGCGAGTATTGCACTTGTCAGTGCTTTGTCATTGCTGTTTTATGGCAGCTTTTTCAAAACTGAATCAAAAGAGGTTGTTCTGAACGAGATTATTACCAAAGAGACGCCCAAAGGAGTGAAACGCCAAGTGGCACTACCTGATGGTACCGAAGTATGGTTGAATTCTGGAAGTAGTTTGTCCTATGCATCAGGTTTTACCGATAGCAGTAGAATAGTGAAACTTATAGGAGAAGCTTTTTTCGAAGTGACGAAAGATCCAAAAAGACCATTTCGAGTTGAATCTGGCGATATTGTTACAACAGCGATTGGAACAGCCTTTAATGTCAATGCATTTTCAAAATCATCCATTTCTACTGTTTCTTTAACCGAAGGAAAGGTTAAAGTAGAATACCTATCTAAGAATGAGGCGGTGTATTTAACCCCAGGTTATGCAGCGGTCTTACATAAAAAGAGCAATCAGTTGGATGCCCGTTCTTTTGATGCCGAAGTAGATACTGCATGGAAAGATGGCATCTTGGTTTTTAAAAATGCTGGTGAAGAAAAAGTGCTGAGTGACCTTGAAAACTGGTATGGAGTGAAATTTGATTTGAAAAATGCAAGTCCAGAGCAATGGGACCTTACCACCAGGTTCGAAAACGAAACGTTGGAGCATGTGCTCAAGGTGATAGGGTTTAAAGCAAAATTCAAATTTGAAATAGACAATAAAAAAGTTACGGTAGAATATTTTAACTAACTAGACCAAAGTATAAGATGAAAAAGACCAAGTAGCCACAAAAAAAACAGCAATGCTCAAGGAGCACTGCTGCATGAAATCTTTCCAGAAGAAATGTAACATTTCCACACATCATATTTCAGCAGGAAAGAAAAAGGAAGTTTCAATGCATTTGACATCATCAAAACCAAGTAAAATTATGAAGAATAAAAGATTACTCCTACTAAAAAAAATTATTATGTACTCTTTTTACGGTTTAGTGACACAATTAATTCTAAGTAGCATATTACTGGCTACAAATGTCACAAACGCCCAAAAGAATGTTAGCGTAAAAGAAATAAACGTAAGTTTTAGCTTTGAATCAGATAATCTGGTTTCTGTTTTTGAAAAGATAGAAAACAATACGGATTACATCTTTACTTATTACAAGAAGGAATTTGATAAAAACATCAGTATCAGTGGTGATTATAAAAATGTGCCATTGTATCAGGTGCTTTTGGATATATCTGAAAAATCAAAGCTGAGTTTCAAACAATTCAATAACAACATCACGGTATCCAAATCAAAGGGCAAAGAGGCTGCTATAGTTGTGATTGCTGCAGATATTGATATTTCAGGAAAAATTATCGATGAAAATGGAGAAGGTCTTCCCGGAGCATCGGTTGTAGTCAAAGGCACAACCAACGGTTCTACCACAGATTTAGATGGAAACTATAAACTGAGAGCACCTGAAGACGGAGTTTTGGTCATTTCTTATGTGGGCTATGTCACGCAGGAAATTGTTCCCGGTAGTAGAAATGTGATCGATGTGAAAATGGTTTTAGATGAAGCGAGGTTGGATGAGATTGTTGTGGTTGGTTATGGTACACAGAAAAAAGCCAATTTAACTGGGGCAGTATCTCAGGTGAAAAGCGCCGATTTTGTAGATGAAAGACCCATAATGTCTGTAGGTCAGGCACTACAGGGAGTTGCACCTGGACTGACCATCACAAAATCCAATGGCATACCTGGAGGAGGCTATTCATTCAATATCCGTGGTTACAATTCATTGAATGGAGGATCTCCTTTGATATTGGTAGATGGTTCTGAAATGGATCCCAATCTTATTCCTCCATCAGATATTGCCAGTGTTACCGTATTGAAGGACGCGGCTTCTGCGGCTATATATGGTGCCCGTGCTGCTTTTGGTGTTGTTTTGATTACCACCAAGTCAGGGAAGAAGAATTCCAATATGAAGTTCAAATACACAAACAATATTTCAAGCACCAGACCTACAACCTTACCTGATAAAGTTGATCCGATTACTCAGATTAAGGTAGGAGGCATACAATGGGAAAATGCGGGGAGAACTCCAGGTTGGTACTGGAGTAGAAACGTGGATACTTGGGTTGGTTTGTACGAATCACCAGATTATGTGCCTAATTCTATACCGGTGGTAAATGGAGTGGCCTATCCTTTAGGTGACAACAATAACATGATTGAGTTAATGACAGAATCAAGCATGACTGTACGTCATGATTTTTCTATTTCAGGAGGGTCAGATAACACCACTTATTATTTGGGGGCTGGAATCATGAATCAAGATGGAGTATTGACTTTGGACAAAGACAAATATTCTCGTAAAAATATCATGGCTAAGGTGGATACGGATATCAATGAATGGTTGACTGTTGGCACCTCTGTAGGTTTTACCAGAGGAATTCAAAATATGCCTTACATTCCAAATAATGCTTCATATATGTATAGTGTGTCTTATTTACGCCCTACTTTTTGGCAAACGGGGTATGATGAAGTTTCTGGTGCACCTTGGGGCTTTTCTCCAGCTATGGTAGGTCTCGGAGCAGAAAATACCTATGCTACTGACAATACTAACCTTCAGTTGCGTGCAACAATTTCACCATTCGAAGGAATGAAAATTAAAGGAAATTATACCCATAGAAGCATTACTGGAAATGATAGTTATCATGTGAATACTTACGAAATGGCCAATTCTACAAGTGGCCCTGGAGTGACTTTTAAATATAGGAATGATCCAAACAGTATCAGGAAAACTGCTTCATTTGATAACTATGATAACCTGTTTCTTACAACCGAATATTCCAAAACCATTTCAGATGCCCACAACTTCAAGTTGATGGTTGGGTACAGTCAGGAAAAAAGCAGTTACAGCTCCTATTATGCACAAAGACAAAAACTGATAACGGATGATGTGCCTTCTTTGAGTTTGGCTGTTGGTAATTCAAGTGTGGGTGACGACATTACAGAATGGGCAACAAGATCAGGGTTGTATCGATTCAATTATGATTATCAAGGTAAATACCTTGTGGAGGTTGTAGGAAGATACGATGGGACATCTAGATTCCAAAAAGACAATCGTTTTGTATTCATGCCATCAGCTTCAGTTGGTTGGGTTATTTCAGAAGAGTCTTTTATGTCAGGTACTGAAGGATGGTTGAATTTCCTTAAAATCAGGGCATCTTATGGTTCGCAAGGCAACCAGCAGGTAGGTGCATATTCTTACATTCCGTCGATGGGTACTGGTACAGCCAACTGGATTATCAACGGAGAAAGACCTTTGTATAGTAGACCAGGTGGTTTGGTTAGTGATTCCTATACTTGGGAAAAGGTAAATACGACCAATTTCGGTTTTGATTTTGCTTTTTTCAAAAATAAGTTACAAGCTACAGCCGAGATTTACAAAAGAGAAACTATTGGGATGCTCACTGCAGGAGAGGTATTACCTGCCACACTAGGTACATCAGTACCGAACGAAAATTCTTCTGATTTGAGAGTGAATGGGTGGGAGCTTAGCTTGAATTGGGCTGACAACATTTCTTCAGATTTCTCCTATTCAGCAGGTTTAATTTTGTATGATGACAAAGCAGTAATCACCAAGTATGCTGGAAATGAAACCAACCACTTAGGAAGTATTTATGAAGGCAAGCAAATTGGAGAAATTTGGGGTTATGAAACTGATCGTTTGTTTCAGGAGGGTGATTTTGTAGATAACGGAGGCACAAGAGAGTACGCCGAAGGAATTCCCACTCAAGATATTATCTTTTCTAACAGAGTGCCTTTCCCTGGAGATGTAAAATACAAAGATTTAAACGGTGACGGAAAAGTTGATTATGGTGATGCCTATACGCTTGATGATCATGGAGATTATAAGGTGATTGGGAACTCACGTTCCAGGTATCAATATGGAATTAGACTAGGTGCCAACTACAAGGGCATAGATTTATCTATCTTCTTACAAGGAGTTGCCAAAAAAGATTACTGGACTAGTGGCGCATTTGCATTTACAGCAGGTTCTCAATATGAATCCATATTTGTACATACGCTGGATTATTGGAGTACTGAAAATACAGATGCATTTTACCCACGTCCTGATGACCGCAGTTACAATAAAAAACCTCAGACCAAATACCTGTTGAATGCGGCTTACATGAGGCTGAAAATGATTAAGTTAGGTTATTCCATTCCTAAAAATGTACTGAGTAAGATCAAATTAGAATCCGTAAAGATTTACGTTACTGGTGAGAACTTATTCTTATTCACAGGTTTGCCTAAAGGCATGGATCCGGAGTTAGGGGCATCTCATACTTTCCCGTTGGCAAAGGACTTTTCCATAGGCACAACGATTACTTTTTAAGTAGCATCATTAAACTGAATAAACATGAAAAATATATTTATTTTTATAGCAATAGCAGGATTAATGTTGACAGCATCTTCCTGCAACGACGATTTTTTAGAAAAAATCCCGAAAGATCAGGTAACCAACGAAAACTATTGGAAAACAGAAGGGGATTTTCAAACTTACTCGCTGGGTTTGTATAACTTTTTTGGGTATGGTGTTGGCAATTCACAAAGTATTGCAGTCAATTCGGACGAGGTAGTACGGGGAAATCAGGTTCAAAGTAGTAGGATATTTGATCGAATCACTGTGCCAACATCTGGTGGAGCTTGGTCGTGGAGCACTATGCGTAGCATCAACATCATGATCAGAGAAGCTCAAAATTCCGATTTGGAAGACGAAGCTAAGAAGCATTGGGAGGGAGTCGGTAGATTGTTCCGTGCTAGGGAATACTTCGATAAAGTGCAAAACTTTGGAAATGTTCCTTGGATTGATCATGAATTGGGAACAACCAGCCCTGAACTGTATATGAAGCAAGATTCAAGAGCAACTGTAATGGGGCACGTTCTTGAAGACCTCAATTTTGCGGTGCAAAACATTCGTTCTGATGCTGGCGACAACCTTGTGAACAAAGATGTTGCCTTAGCGATAAAGTCTGAGATTTGCCTTTTTGAAGGGACATTTAGAAAATACCACACTGAATTAAATCTAAGTGATGCAAATACCTGGTTGACAGAAAGTGCTGCTGCTTCAGAAGCACTGATGACAAGTGGAGACTATATATTATCACCAGATTTTAGAGATATCTATTCGTCTGTAAATTTGGCAAACAATACGGAGGTGATATTTTATAAGCACTACGAACCTGGAGTGATTGTAAATATACAAGCGAGAATGATGGGGCTTAGAGATTACTTTGGAGCAACAAAAGATGCAGCGGAGAGTTTCCTTTGCACGGATGGATTACCTTATGGTGTAAGCAATCTGCACCCAAAAGCGCTCGCAGGTGACCCTGAGTTTGTTTATGAAGAGTTTGAAAACAGAGATCCTCGTATGGGCAAAACATGACTTCACCAAATGATCCAGCAGTTTACAATACAAGTACCTTAAGTGCTCCTACTTATTCCCCTGCGTTCATAGGGGAGTCCGGAATTTCCAATCCTACAGGATATCCTTTGTACAAGTGGTGGTCCACAGACACTCCTGTGGATGATGTCAATGGTTACCTAGATGCTCCGCTTTATTCTTTGAATAAAATTCTGTTGAACTATGCAGAAGCGAAAGCAGAACTGGGGCAAGCAGATGATGATGTTTTGGACAAGAGTATCAATCTTTTGAGGCTGAGAGTGGATATGCCTAAATTGACCGTGGCAATAGCCAACAGCATTAATGATCCTAAGAAAGCAGAGTTTGCACCGGAAATTTCCAACTTGTTGTGGGAAATCCGTCGCGAAAGACAAGTAGAATTGATGTTAGAAGGATCGAGGTTTGACGATATCATGAGGTGGAAAAAAGCAAGTTACTTTGGAAAGCCATTCGTTGGGGCTTATGTTGATCTAGATGACAGACCTACATCTGAGTACAATGGAGATGGTTCTAATAAGGCCTCTGTAATACTTGGTGATAGAGAAGGCAATGTATTGCCAGCCGGTACTAAAGTAGGGTATGTATTGCCTTATGTTGAAAGACAGCCAGAATGGACAGATGACGAAACCAAATTGTATTATACTCCTATAAGCACCGAGGCGCTTACAATAAATCCCAATCTAGATCAAGCTCCAGGTTGGTAAATTAAATTTTATATAACCGCATGTTTATTGGCCTGATAACCAACTCAGTTCATTGCATGCGGTTTTTTTAAACAATTATAATAGAATGTCAATGAGACTACTGGTGTTTTTAGTGTTGAGTATTGTATTCCAACTGAATCTCTATGCTCAAAGTGAGATTAAAGTAATAACCTATAACATCCTGGAAGGGTTAGGCAACAATGCCAGCTATGGCGAAGGCAGGCGGGATCTCTGTGTACAATGGCTTAAAGACCAAAAGGCTGATGTAATAGCCTTGCAGGAATGGTACGGAAGTGAAGCCATGTTGGCTGAAGACGCTAAAAAATGGGGGCACGACTATTATGTCAAAAGTGGTCCAATTGCCATGACGTCCAACAAGCCAATTGTCCTTAAAAAAAATTACAGGAATAAGAGCTTTAGGAATACCGTGCTACAGGCGGAGGTGTATGGATTGGATTTTTTTGCAGTTCATTTACATCCGGGAGATTGGAAGTTTAGATTGGGAGAAGCCAATTTGATAAAGGATATCATAGATTCAGTAAAACAACATACTCATAAATACATGCTTTTGGGTGATTTCAATGCACATTCTCCTTTTGATGCCGAAATCCACGACCAAAACCCTGAATTGTTGGCTAAGTATGCCAAAGGAGATAGACGAAATGAAGCTAAGGGAAGTGCGCATCGAAGTTTAGTGGATTACCATATTGACTACAGTGTGATATCCAGATTTTTGTCTTTTCCTCTGATAGACGTTACCCAACGGCTTGTACCACAACATAACCGTCATACATTTCCCACACCTATATTGATAGGTGTTTGGCGTACCGCCGGAAATATTGGTCGTACACCTGAGCGGATTGATTACGTATTGACCAGTGTGGAGTTGAGTCCCTATTGCAAAAGTATTAAAATTCATAATGGAGAAGCCAATGATTACATTTCTGATCATTATCCTGTAGAAGCTATCTTTGAAATTACCACTTCGGATATTTGATGAGTTGAGATTCAGTCTTATTCAATTATTTAAAGATGAAAACTAGAAACGAATCCAATGTTGTAGTCATTGGAGCAGGTACAATTGGGTGCGCAATTACCTATTATCTGGCAAAAAATGGTATTGAAGTTACATTGGTGGAAAGGAACACAATAGGCTCAGGAAATACCAGCCTGGCTGCTTCTCTTTTAACTAAAATCCGTAACAAACCGGAAATTATACCATTAGTGCAAGAGACCTATCGGTCAATCGATTATCTCAAAGAAGAAATTGGAAATGACCTAGATGTACAAAAGGTAGGCAGTCTGCATGTAGCAGCTTCTGACGCCAGTATCAGCGCACTTGACCAATTGATATCTATAGCCGATGCTTTCAATATCAAACATCATAATGTTTCTGGTGAGGAAATAAAAGGAATGGTCTCCTGGTTGAAAATAGATGACATACTAAAAGCCACTTATATGCCAGAGGATGCTTTTTTGGATGCGTATGTGTTGGCCAATTCTTTTGTAGAAGCAGCTAGAAAATATGGTGCTGTAGTGAAGCAATATACAAATGTAGAGGGGTTGATTACTGAAGGGAATCATGTGAAAGGCGTGAGAACCAAGACTGGAAATATTGAATGTGATTTCGTAGTAGATGCTGCAGGTGCCTGGTCCAATCTCCTTTCAATGAAGGTGGGCATAGGGCTACCAATGACTCCAGTGCGAAGCAACTATTGGATTACTAAATCAAATCCAGAGCTGTTTTCATCACGTCAACCGATAGTGATTCTTCCTGATGCTTCTGCCTATACTCGACCTGAGTCAGGAGCATTACTGTTTGGGCTGAGAGAGTCCAAGTCTGTTCATTTTGACCCGAGAAATTTACCTGAAGACCTCACCGGTTATGTATTTGGTGATCCTGAAGACCGCTGGAATATTCTGGTCGAGCAATGGGAGCGTTTCAATAAGTTTTTTCCTAAATTCGATGAAATAGAAATCCAACACTACATAGCAGGTGTATCTACCTACACTCCTGATGGTATGTTTGTAATTGGTGGAATACCTGAGACAAAAGGTTTTCTAGCCGCTACTGGATGTTCAGGGGCAGGAGTTGCCGTGTCTGGTGGTATGGGTAGGATCATCAGTGAAATAATTATGGGGCAAGATGTTTTTTGTAATGTTGAACCATTTAGAATAGATAGGTTCGGAATCATTGATCCTTTCAATTATGATTTCATGAGGAGATGTGCGGATGCCAGATCTGTTAAAAAATCAGGGTAAACTACACCTCGAACCAATAACCACTTTTTAGTAGATGTTGGTATTTCTCACTGTCAAATTTGTAGAAGAAAGCACCTTTTTTTGAAGTGGTTTTGTCTTTTGAGTCAAGTTTAATCAAGAGGCCAGTAGCGAGTATTTTCTTTCTAAAATTTCTATCATCAATGGAGCGTTGATAGATCGCTTCATAGACTTTTAGTAACTGAGGCAAGGTGAATTTTTCAGGAAGCAATTCA
>CAXBNB010000102.1:0-9133 GCA_963976505.1 uncultured Reichenbachiellaceae bacterium | reverse complement strand
CCGATCGGAACTGACTGGAAGAAGCCATTTTTGGAAGAAGCACCTTATCTCATTATTGTTTTCAAAAGGGTCTTTGAAATTGATAATGAAGGCAGAAAAAGGAACAACTATTACGTCAATGAGTCTGTAGGGATTGCTTGTGGATTGTTGATTTCTGCTATCCACAATGCGGATCTTGTTACTGTCCCGCATACGCCAAGTCCAATGAATTTTTTGCAAAAAATCCTTAAACGACCTACAAACGAACGGCCTTTTTTACTGCTTCCAGTAGGTAAGGCAAAAAATGAGGTTTATGTGCCGGATTTGAAAAGGAAAGAAAAGGAAGAAGTAATAAAGTTTTATTAAGTTACAATACCGATTTTTGATATTTAAGTAAGGCATAATCATTAAAGTGAAAAAGAATACGATTAGAAATATATTGTTTTCATTGCTGAGCTCTGTCCTTTTGTTTGTCGCTTGGCCTCCATCAGATTTTAATTTTATTCTGTTGTTTGCTTTTGTGCCAGTTTTGATGGCTGTATTTGAGCAGAAAAAAACTCGCAAAGCTTTTCTTTATTTTTATTTCTCATTCCAGCTTTTTTTGATTCTTATTCATAGCCCTTTGTTGATTGAAGGAGACTACTTTATTCCTCTTTCTATAGGGCTAGTATTTATACCCGTTATATGGTCTATTCCAGTTGTAATTGCCCATAAGATTGCCAAATATCGAGGGTTAAGTACCTCTCTTTTTCTTTTTCCTTTTATATACCTTAGTCAGGAGGTTCTTCAATACTATTGGGATTTTGGTATGACTTACTTTAATATGGGGGTTGGTTTATCGAATACTCCTTTTTTTCTAGGAATTTATCCATTCTTAGGACAAGAAGGTGGTACCTTATTGATTCTGGGTTTCAATTGTGGTCTTGTATTTTTGTTTCAAAAGATTAAGAATGAAAAGGTTGAAATATTCCATGCCTTACCTCTTGGTCTTTTTGTCCTAATTATTGCGATTACATACCTCACGGCACCTGATGCTCAAAAAACGGGAACTTTGCAAGTCGCAATTTTTCAACCGGACAAACAGAAAATGGATAGCATTAAAAATAATCTTTCTGCTAAGATCGATCTTTTAGAAACGGAAATTGAGAAAAATAAAGGGCGCAAAATAGATTTAATCATATGCCCTGAGAGTTTTTTTGTTGACATGGAGAAAAAACCTCTTATTGTAAATAACCTAGAAACCCATGAAGCTATTCAGAAATTGATGTTTCTAAGTAGCGAATATGGTGTTCCAATTTTTTCTGGTGCTATTTTAGTTGAAATGTTTAGAGCAGATGAGCCACCTACACCAAGTGCAAAGCCAAGGAGAAATGAACCAGGAGTTTACTTTGATGTTTACAATGGATCCGTGTTTGTTACTCCAGATAAACAAATAGCCTGGCGAACGAAGCAAAGTCTAGTTCCGTTCTCTGAAAGCATTCCTTTTTACAAGGCGTTCAATTATTTGGAAAGAAAAGGGCTATGGCCCACTAGGTATGATAAGACATACGGAGTGGTGCCATTTGAAGGGCCATTTAGATACAAGAATATTAATATTGCACCTGTTATATGCTTTGAAAGTGTATTTCCTGTTGTTGTTGATAGTTATATTCAAAATGAAGCAAATTTGATTGTAGTATTAAGTACAAACTGGACTACTTCACAAAGAGTTTTAAATCAACAGCAGGATGCTATGAGCATTGTCCAAAAATCTTTTGGAAAGACGGTTCTTTACGCAACTTTGGATCAACAATCTTCTGTGACTGACTTCAAAGGGCAGAGGGAATTTAGTAGTAGTCCCTTTGAGGTTAAAGAGGTTAGACTGCATGATTCATCCAGTATGTATGCGCTGGTTGCTTCCAAGCCTTGGTGTTGGATTGTTTTAAGTTTGATTCTTGTATTTTTAGTAGTTTCAAAAAAAAATATATAATTCACGGAAATTCAATCCCTTCATAGTGTTTTAAGTAAAGTTTTTTTGTTATTTTGGCAGAAATTTATCCTTAAGCTAAGTGATGAGATTATTATTAATATGTTTGGTTTTGCTCTTGGCTCAGCAGTCATGGGCATCTTATGACTATGAGTGGGAGGGATCGGTCAGTGACAACTGGGAGACATCAAGTAATTGGAGTGACCCCCCTGGAAGTGCTATTTCGAGTAACAATAACTATGGTATCAATGGAGATGACTATTTGCCAGGCGGAAACCATCCCGTCATAGATGGAAGTACGACCTACGGCTATACCATTAGTAATGTCTATTTGTTCAAGCAGGCTGTCTTAACAATGTCAAATAGCACGGTTACAATAAACAATGATATGGCTATTCAGTCAGGAGCTGATGTTATTGTTGGTTCTGCTCTGATATTGAATGTAGATAATATCGCAGTAGTTGATGACGGCTCGACGATGACGGTTAATGGAGGATATATAAACATGTCAGAGGATATAATATTTTCAGATAATGGACCAACAGAAAGTAATACTGACGGTGTAAATGGGTCTCCAATATTCACAATAAATTCGGGGACAGTTGATTGTGATAATATTGAATTTGATGATGAGGTAGGGGATACAAATCCGCAGCTAGTGGTAACAGGTGGAATTATAACCGCGACTGGAAACATAATAAGTACTGGCAATGCCATTGACATAACAATTTCAGGAAGTGATGGCTCAAATGACGATGGCCGCCTCAATGTGTCTGGCAATGTAAGTGGAGTTTTGGATGCCATTGATATTGATATAAGCGGTAATGGTAGAATGGATATTGGTACGGATCTTTTGGGTGGTACTGGTACAGTGGATATCGATGTTGTAGGAAATGGGCAACTCAATATTAGCGGAAATTTGACTGGAATAGCTGGCACTGTGAATATTACTGCTTCTGACAATGGAGCAGTTGATATTACAGGTAATATTGCTGGAGGAGTAGGAACTATGAATATTACAATCTCTGGCAATGCTGCGGTAAACGTGAATCAGAATGTTACAGGTACCGTCAATGTAATCCAAAATGGGGCAAACAGCAGTTTTACAATTGGTGGCAATCTGACCTCTAATGATGTTACCATGTCAGATGGTGATTTGGACATTTCTGGTAATTGGAATAATTCTGGAACTGTGAACGTAACAGGAGGAACAATTACTTTCAATGGAAGTTCTCTACAATCCATTTCTGGTTCGGGGCTAAGTTTTAACGATTTGGTTATTGATAACTCAAGTGGCGTTCAAATCAATAATGATATTTCGGTAGGAGGAACTCTTACTCTTACTTCCGGTCTTCTCGATATGAATAACAACACTTTGAGTATTACCAATACAAGCACCAGTGCAATTTCCAGAAGTAGTGGATATGTTTATAGTGAAGGGAGCACTATCAATTGGACTGTTGGGACTACAGGTAATTACGTTTATCCCTTCGCACTTGATGGCTCAACACCCATTTTCTTTGATTTGGATATTACAACGTTGAGCGCCGGAGGAACGGTTAGTTTGAGTACGTTGGGAGTTGCCGATGGAAATGCATTACCGTATGGCATTGGAAATTTGAACAGGAGAACTTCAGCTCCTGGGGTGTTACCAGTGGTTGATGAGGACAATAGTGAAAATACTGTAGATAGATTTTGGCTGATTAACTCCACAGCAACAATTACTGCCGACATAACATTCCGTGCTGTTGGTTCGGAAGTAGGTTCAATATCCGGATTACAGGCACAAAGATGGAATGGAACTTCATGGGAAAAGCCAGTAGATGGGCAGAGCTCAGGTGGCGGGGGTGTTACGGTTTCAGGGGTGAGTTCTTTTTCACCTTGGACTATGTCTGGTAATGATGAACCATTACCAGTTGAATTTCTTTTCTTTGATGCTGCTAAGCAAGGAGATATCGTAAAATTGGATTGGGCTACTGCATCTGAAGAAGATAATTGGAAGTTTGAGATAGAAAGGTCATTAGATGGTATTAAATTTTCTAAAATTGGAGAAGTTGAAGGGAATGGGGATTCAAATCAGAGAATAGATTATTTTTTTGAGGATGTGAATATTTTGTCATCATTAAACAGCTCACTTTTTTATAGGCTGAAGCAAATCGACTTTGATGGAGGTTTTGAATATTCTAAGACTAAACTAGTTTCTATAGAAATTGAAAGGGATAAGTTGCAGGTTTTGCCAAATCCATATCAGTCTTCATTCGATCTGAAATTCGTTTCTGATCAATCAGGCACGGCACAAATACGCTTGATGAGCATAAACGGAAAGGTGCTCTTTTCAAGAGAGTATAACGTGTTAAAGGGGCCTAATTCAATTACAGTTTCAGAACTTAAAAATCTTTCTTCAGGTGTATATATAATTAATGTGCAAGGAAGAGCAAATTCATATACAGAAAGAATTAGCAAAAGAGATTAGTCGTTAGACTTCCATGACTACACAGCTTTTATTCTGATGACTTTCACTTTTAAGAATTCAACTTTTCCTATTAATAGGATGAGTAACTTTCAAGGAAGTAGTGAATATTTTGCGTCCACATTGCCAAAGCCCTAATCCTATTCTAGGATGGCAAACTCAATATCATTCTATAAGCTGTCATTGATTTAGTTTTGAATGCATGTGCCGTACCGTAAAGATATAATTCAAATATTCTATAAAGACTTGGGTATTTATTAGCGATTGTATCTTTATTACGCTCTAAGTTTTGACACCATTTTTTGGCTGTGAGGTAATAGTTATTACCATCATTTATCAGCTCTTCCAGTTCTAAGGGATAACTCGCTAGGTGCTTCAAATAATCCGCTAGACATAATGGTGAGGGATTACCAGGGTAGATGTATTTATTGATATAAGTTGAAAAGTCAAACTTGTTGTCAGAAGCACTGGCATCTAAATAAATTTTACCGTTAGGCTTAAGTAATTCTGTGTATTTTGAAAGTGTTTTACTGTAATTTGGCAAATGCTCTGTAACTCCCATATTTATGATGGCATCAAATTTCTTTTCCGTTTTGAATTCGAGAAAATGAGAGTTTTGAACTTTGCATGGTAGGTTGTATTCTTGCACAATTCTATTCAAGTAAGCTTGAGAGTCTTTGGAAATAGTAATGCTTGTTATTCGAACTCCCTTTTTTCCAGCAAATTCTAAAAAAGAACCCCAGCCTCCACCAATATCTAAAACCTCTTGTCCGGGTTTTAAGTTGCATTTATCAAATGCATATTGATGTTTACGTAACATTGCGGTTTCAAGTGTTTCATTTTCGTTCTCAAAAATTCCTTGTGAGTAAGTTCGAGTTTGGTCTAAAAAATTGAGGTAAAGTTCATCTCCATGATCGTAATGGGAAGCAATCCATTTTCTGTCAGAAGTGATTTGTCCAAATATCAACGGATAAATATGAACATTCCATAAGTTAAAGAACCAATTTTTTCTTCCAAGTAAAGAACGCAATTCGAATGCCTCCAAAAGGTCTCCTGTGATTTCAATATTAGAATCAATGTATGCTTCAGCTATTTTGGTCTCATTTAATGATTTTAAGGCATCCCAGCCTTTATTATTGAGAACAATCGCAAACTTTGAAGTGTTTGTTTCTTTTGGAAATGAGAAAATCAATTTTTTTTCAAGATAAATTTGGAAAGCGGTAGTTGATTTTTGTTGTATAAGTTGTTGATGTAGTATTTCAGTAAATTGTGTGTATTTCATTCTGTTTCAATAGTTCTCTTTGACGCTAAGATGTTACATTAGTATATAAGCACAAAGAGGGAAGTAACTTTTTTAGTAAAAACAATTATCCGGTATTACCAATTCAAGAAAGAAACCAATTACTTCCCCTGTTCTACACCTACAGCTGGTCGGTAGATTTCAAATTCCACCCTTCTGTTCAGTTTTTTGTCTTCTTCTGTTACTTCAACCACTATGGGTTGAGTGCTTCCGTAACCTTCAGAACTTACCCTGTTTTGATCGACACCACCAAAAATTACGATGTAATCACGAATGGTTTTGGCTCTTTCTTTGGATAATTTAAGATTGACATCTGCTGCTCCAAATGAATCTGTATGTCCGGAAATCTTTAGGTAAAAATCCAAGTTGTCGTACATGAAATTTACGATCTTGTTTAAATCACCATACATTTCAGTTTTCAAATTGGATTGTCCAATATCAAATTCGATGGATTCAAACTTTACACGACTGGTTATTGGTTCTGTTACTTTTCTAAAGTCGGCAGGCCCATCCAGATAAAACATTTCCTCAATCCTGAAAAATTCATCTCCCTGAATTACCAGCAAATAGTTGCGGTTGTTTACAAGATCAAACTCAAAACTTCCGTCAGATTTCAGGTATTTAGGAGCAACCTCTACCTTTTCATCCATGTCAATGATCGATACTATGCCTGTAAATGGTTTTCCCGTCAGTGAATCTGTCAAAGAACCAGTTACCCTCGTTAAGGCATTAGGGTTGGCTCCCATTGGAAGCGGAAAGGAGTATAAGTCTTGTTTGGTCAGATCACGACTGGCAGACCGAGAGTAATAAAGGTCTCGGGACTCAGAGTCAATGGTAAAGTAAAATTCATTTCCAGCTCCATTTACCAATGGTCCTATGTTTACAGGCTCACTCCACTTATTATCTTTTTTATAAGTCTTATAGATATCAAACTCACCGAAGGAGTACAGTTGTCCGTTAGAACTAAAATACAATACATGATGTTTTGGATGGTAAAAAGGGCTTACATCATTTTTTCTTGTATTGACTACAGGGCCAAGGTTTTGGGCTCTTGCCCATTTACCATTTCCTTCTTTATAAGTAAAGTAAATATCAGATAATCCAAATCCACCTATTCTGTCAGATGCAAAGTACAAGGTGTCTTCGGAATGAGATAGCGATGGGTGTGAATCCCAGCTCACGCTGTTGACATTAAATCCTAGATTTTTGATCCCTCCCCATGTGCTGTCTTCTTGCATGGTGGCCATAAAGATGTCGCAGTTGCCCATTGAAAGTGGTGATTCACATCTGGAAAAATAAAGTGTTTTTTTGTCACGACTCAGGCATGCAGAACCTTCATTGTATTGAGTGTTAATAGCCTTAAGTTCCTGACTCAGTTCCCAGAAACCATTTTTTCTTGTGCTGAAGAATAAGTCTTCATTTTCTGTAAATTCCAATCCTTTTTCAAATTCGTTTCTTTGAGATGTAAAAATGAGTACATCATCATCGAGAGCCAAAGTGGGGCCGTAATCTGCTTTTCTTGAGTTGATTCTTCGGCCCATGTTAAGTAATACTCCAGGAGGGGGGCGAAGTGTGTCAATTGCCTTTCGATGTTCCACCAGTTTGTAATAATAATCTAGAGGCACAAACTGATCTGTCATTTGGGTATTTAACGAGTCGTAATAGATTTCGATTTCATGAATGTCAATTCCTTGATGGTGGTGTCTCAGTACTAATTTATACAAGGATCGAGCTTCTTCTTCCGTTCCATACAACTCGGTCAATTTGGCAAGCCTCCAAATCCAATAGGTGTCCACATAAAAATTTCTAATAGCGAAATTTTTAATGTAATCCTTGAGGGCATAATAAAGCTTGGGCCAGTCTTTCTCTTTTTCCAGATTTATAATGCGCTCTAACTTGGATTTGTTGAAATACTCCCTAATCTGGTTGATGTTTTTGAAATCATAGATATTGAATTCGGTGTTAACAGCAACAGTGTCAACTACAATAATCAAGTCTTTTTTATTCTTTTTGCCAATGAATTGGCCATTACAATACTGAAAAGTAAGTATTAGCAGAATTGCCAATATGATTGGCTTTGAAGACAGGCTTCTAATATAATTAGGTTTGTGACTCACTCTTTGTCTTCTTTATTAATATTTCACCTGTTTAACGATGAGATTTGAAAAAATCATATTCCAAACAAGATAATCAAAATTAATACAGTATTAATTGATTTTAAACTTGTGCCTGTTTTAATTACAAATTCTTTGGCATATCTATTGCAACTTGGTGCGTGGGTTAAATAATATAACTACCTAGAAAGAAATTATGTCATTTTGACAGTGAAGGTTGAAAAGCATTTATGGAGCATAACAATTTATATAATTCAATGATGTTATCGGATTTGATAGAAGAAGATACAGAGGAACTGATTCCGTTAATTCATTCAGAAGATTCAGAAGAACTATCCCAGGAAAATATCCCTGATTCCATTCCAATTTTACCATTAAAAAACGCAGTGTTGTTCTCGGGAGTTGTAATTCCCATAACGGTGAGTAGACAAAAATCTATTCGGTTGGTAAAGAAGGCATACCGCGGCGATAGATTGATAGGAGTAGCCGCTCAGAAGAACTTAAAAGCGGAGGATCCGGGTGAAAATGATATTTACAGAGTGGGAACGCTTGCCAAAATCATAAAAATGATAGTTCTGCCTGATGGCAATACTACTATTATCATTCAGGGAAAGAGCAGGTTTGAACTTCAAAAAGTAATTAGGGAAACCCCATATATGACCGCCAAGGTTAAGGTATTGGAAGAGCAGTATCCCGATGAAACTAAAAAGGAAACTATTGCCATAGTCCAGTCATTGAAGGATTCGGCAAAGAAGATCCTAAAACTCAATCCTGAAATTCCTAAGGAAGCGCAGATAGCTCTAGAAAATATTGAAAGCTTTGGTTTTTTGACTCACTTCCTGTCTTCAAACGTGAACGCTGATGTCAAAGAAAAGCAAAAGCTGCTTGAGTTGAACGATGGAAAAATAAGGGCGGAGCAGCTGCTTCAGTATATGCTGAAGGATATTCAGATGCTTGAACTCAAAAATGAAATTCAGAACAAGGTCAATACCGATATAGATCAGCAGCAACGAGACTATTATTTGCGACAGCAGATTAAAGTGTTGCAGGATGAATTGGGGCAGGGTAGCCCAGAGCAGGAGATCGATGAGTTGAGAAACCGGGGCATGGATAAAAACTGGCCCAAGGAAGTGAGCGAACATTTCAGCAAAGAGATTGATAAAATCTTGCGCATGAATCCGATGGCAGCCGAATATCCGGTAGCTGTAAATTATGCCGAGTTATTGTTGGATTTACCTTGGAATGACCTTACTACTGATAATTTTGACTTAAAAAGAGCGAAAAAGATATTGGACAAAGATCAC
>CAXBNB010000101.1:0-9163 GCA_963976505.1 uncultured Reichenbachiellaceae bacterium | reverse complement strand
TCGTTTTTCCGGCACCTATATTTCCAGAAACTGCGATGTGCATGTTTGCGTTATTTGCCATAATATTCGCTCAAAAAGTAAACCGGTTCAATTTTAACTCCTCACTGATTGACAACTTCTATCAAAAGATCTTTTCTTGTTTGAGACAAGTCTTCATGCGTATCTATGTCATTCCAATAATGCCCAGTAAGGTCAATTATAGAGGAATTTTTGTCAATTGATAAAAATTGTACTAAGTCGGAAATTGATCCTTTTTGTTCAAGAATGTTTGATTTTAGATGTGTAAAAACACTCTTTTTTGCATAAAAAAGGCCTGTGTCAAAATAGTTGTAGTCGCTAATTTCCTTTCCTATATTGGAAATAAATCCCTCTTCAGATTTTACTTTGGTTACATCTTCCAAGTCAATGTGTCTATTGTGTGCTCCGGGAGCATCAACCACCAATTTCAACTCGTCATTAAAAAAAGTCAGCTCCGTTTTTACTTTTTGAAGCAAGTCAAAATCAAAGTAGTGGTCTGCCATTGTAAAGAAAAACTCTTCACATTTAATTGTTTCGACATAATCAGCAGCACACAGTAGAGAATGGCCGTTTTGTAAGGAGTAGTCTTTATTGTAAACCACTTGAATGTCAACGCCTGAAGGTAAAGTTAAATTTGAGATAAATTCTTCCAGCATATCGTTTCGATACCCGACAACTACACAAAATTTGGTAACACCTATTTTCTGGAAAAGGTTGACGTGCCTTTCCAGCAAAGTTTCATTTCCTACTATAGAGAGAGATTTTGGTATGCCATTGTCGAGTCTTATGTTTTTGCCAGCAGCCAGAATGATACATACCATAATTAGGGTCAATTAATTTTTTGCAATGTTAATAAATTAAGCCTCAATACACCAATCAATGGGTTTTCAATCCAAGAGCTTAATACGTTTTACAAACTTTTGATCAAGTCGTTTTTGTATCAAAACGACAATTAAAAGTGGAATCATTTTGAGAAGGCATACAATTAAATAAAGATCAAACCTGCCCACGATACTAAACACCATGATCAAGGTTCGGTGTGTATTAGTGCCACCAATCAATGCCCACCAAAACATCATTGGGCCGAATTTTTCCCGATACAACGATTTGAATTGTTCTTTTGTGTTGGGATTGAATGCCTTTTGCTCATATAGTTCCCTGGTAGATTCTTGACGAGTGTATAATAAATACTGGTTTTTAGTGTAGCTGATATAGATTAAGTGTAATGCCTTTTGGACAAAAGAATTTCCCCAGTTTTTGTTTCGTACCTCTTGCACAGTTGGGATTTTTGAATCCTTGAATCCTCCTACATAAAATAGAAAGTCACATTTGTAAAAGTCATAGATAGCGGAACTGTAGGTGTGGGATATAAATCCTGCGCTTAAACCTAAAAGGACTATAGGCCAACCGATATCTCCAAAGAAAAAATAAGCACACCCAAAAAAGTAGCACGAAAGGAAAACGAAGTTGTCAATAGTGCCATCAATTATGCGCCCCATTTCAGTGCCTTGGTTGGTCATCCGAGCCAATTGCCCATCGGTACTATCAAGTATTCCTGCAAAAGTGATTATTAATGATCCAAGCAATGTGAGTTCCCAAATATTTTGGAAGTACAAGAGAGTACCACCAATGACCCCAAAAAACAGACTCCATAAAGAAACTTGGGTTGGTGTCATTTGCAACTTGACCCCAATTTTAGCAAAATACAACCCAAAAAACCGACTAAACACTAGGTCAAAGCGCTCCTCAATATCCATTAATTTAATAGTTGTTAGCACTTCAGCGTAGTGATCTTTGATATGGTTTTTGAATTTTTGAAGCATTAATATTCTTAATTCTTTATGTGGCTGACCGGGTGCAAAAGTATTTAATCAGGATACTAATTGTGCTTAACTCAATAGTTAATTCATCATGAGAATTGGAAATTACACATATTAAATGCCTTTAGAGTTTTTGCTGTTAAGTCTTAGAGAATTATAAATTGAAGCTAAAATGCGGCATGAATTTTTTACAATGAAATAGATAAGTTGAGATGAATGGTCTTTCGTTATCCCTGTTTTAGAAAGAAGCTTGCTGTTTTGCAGGTCTGGAGTTTTGACATATTCTTCGAAATCGGATACTATTTTTTTGTCTCTTGAGACTAGTACTACTTCTTGTTCGAAGTAGTAGCTCACAAAATCAAAATTGCTGCTTCCTGTTATTAAGACTTCACCATCTACTAAAATGGCTTTAAGATGAGACATTCTATTTTGATACAACCAAAGACTGAAGTGGCCTTTTAAAAATTCATTTTGGAGAATTGATTTAAACAACGTTTTGTTGTTTTGTTTAGGAGATATAATATTCAGTTCTACATTTGGATTGACGTTTTCCTTTATAAAGGTGAGCAGAGGGTCGGAGATATATGGCGAAAAAATATGAATGCTTTTTTTGGCTTTTTTGAGAGACGAGAATATATCTTCATATTTTTTCCGACTTCTCCATCCATCAAGAAAATAAAGTTGTGATTCACCTATGTTGACAGTTTCGTTTTGATTGATCCCATCAAATGTCTGATTAATATCTTCTTTAAGTAGCCTATTGATATGAATATCATGTATTTCGATCATCATGTCGTGCCAAAGGAAGTTATGTTCACTGAAATTGATTCCTCCCAAGTACGACACATCATCTACTGTTACTATTTTTTTATGGTTTCTAAAGGGGTATTTGTGGAAGAGGAAACCCAAGGGGTTGGTGACTTTTACTTTGATTCCATTCTCTTTTGCTAATTTTAAAAGTGTTCGTGTTTCCTTTACTTCTTGTCTAAAGGTTTGGTCAAATAGGTATTTAGGGCTGAAAACAAAACAGTCGTTGATTACAAACTTTGAATAAGAATCAATACACAAACGAATCTCTTTAGCTGTGGATTTTAACAGCAAGCCCATCAGCCATTTGCCGACTTCATCTCCTTCGAAAGTCATGGCCTGCACATAGACAGTCTCTTTGGCCTTGGGAATAATCTCTTCTAGCCTTCGCTTGAATGCTTCTGCATCAACTAGTATCCTGTTTTGATTCAAAATAAAGTAATATTTAGAGAATGTGAAGTGCAAATAAAGCCAAAACGACTATCGAATTCTAAAGTATGGATATTATGTTCAATTTATTGGATTAGTTTTGAGTATTGATTTCGAAGCGAGTTATGCGCGTATTTTTAGTTTAGCTGCGAGGAGGAAGACTGTAATTGTTATATTTTTTGACTGAAATGCTAAAATACAAGGCTGACTTAAGGACATTGGCATTTGTGGTATTATATTTTGTTTTTACCGCTGTTGCTTGGGTGTTATTACCCATTATGCCTTGGTATATCAATGCTGTCATAATATTAGGGGTATGTTGGTGGTCTTTTTTTTGTGCGGTTATTGTTCATAATACCATTCATACACCCATATTTAGATCAAAAACAGCCAATAAGGTATTTCAATTAATACTTTCACTTACCTATGGACATACCGTCAGTGGTTATGTGGCAGGTCATAACTTGAGCCATCATCAAAATCTTGCTGGATTAAAAGATATCTCACGAACCAGTAAATTGAGGTTTAAGTGGAATTTTCTAAATCAAGTGTTGTTCTTTTTTATGACAATGTTTGATATCCTGAATGCTGAAAATCGGTGGGCTAAAAAGATAAAAAAGACTAATCCTAAATGGTACATTCAATATCGGATTGAGTATTGGTTGGTTTTTAGTATTAAGCTTATTCTTTTTCTGATTAATTGGCCGGTAGCATTGTTCTTGATCTTTTTACCACATGGCTATGCGCAGTGGGGAATAGTAGGTACAAATTATTGGCAACACGATGGATGTGACAAAGACCACCCTTACAATCACTCCAGAAATTTCACTAATCCATTTTTGAATTTCTTTACCTTCAACAATGGCTATCATGGTTTACACCACGACCAACCAACTTTACACTGGAGTCTTTTGCCTGAAATCTATGAGAAAGAATTTGCTCCTCATGTCCATCCCAACCTGAATCGACATTGGTTGTCAGCTTACCTGTGGGAGGTATGTATATACCCAGGAAAACGCATTAATTTTCTGAACGAGGTTATCTCATTACCACCTAAAGAACAAGATAGAGATGAAGACTGGGTCGATCAAACCAATGAACAAGAAAACCTCACTCACTTGGGCGCGGAAATTTGAGACTTTGATCTAAGTGATAAATTCAACTCAAAGCTGACTTTTATCTATTCCTTTTTACCCTACTGTGCAATCCAATATTTGGATTAGTGACAAACTGATAGATGACATTTGTCCAAGATTTATGGGCAAACAAATGGTCGTAAAAGTCTGGTGCCATTTTCTTTAGTTTGGGCAGCCTCGTACCAGGTATAGTCGGAAAATCATGGTGCTCATTGTGATAGCCTACGTTAAGTGCAAACTTATTCAATGGGCCATAGTAGCTATAAGTTTCCTGGTCTTCCTTGAAAACATAGTGCTCTGATATAAAGTGACCAGCCAATGGATGAAGACTCCCAGCCATAAAAATGGATACCAATAGGTAAATTAATGCTCCAAATCCAACAAAATAGGTGTACACTGAAATGGCGACTAATTGGAAAACGATATTTATATAATGCCATTTTTCAAGCTTTATCTTATGTACAAACATAGGTCTGAATGCATAAAAAAGAATCTGGTTGGTTGCCCACAGCAGTTTCATTATTTTACCTGTAAAGGTTTTTGCTTCACCTTCAGTTGGTAAATCAGTGTCATTTTTTTCATCTCCTTGTTCCCAGTGGTGTTTGAGGTGATAGGTCTTAAACGAAATCGCATAAGGTGCAACGATCGGAATATTAGTAATGATGGCAAGCCAATTGTTGTAAGATTTTTTCTTAAAGGCCAAATCATGCGACAATTCATGAACAGCAAGGAAGATGGTATGACTTACAGATGCTCCAATTACATAAGCGATCGGTAAATACCAGTACCAAGCTAACTCCGCAATAAAAGGAGCACTTGCCAACTGAAATATTACCAGTCCCAATGATTTATACTTCAATCCTTTGTCAATCCCGTAAAGCTCCCTTACTTCAGGGTGTTTTTCCAGAATTTCTTTTCTCCTATCAAAGTGTGGCTCTCTTTCCTCAGACCAATAAAAACCTTTCTTTTCCATTGCAAATTGACTTGTTAAAAAAGCAAAGATAATACGGTTTTATTTTCTAATAACCGTTGAAGATTTTAATTTCAAAATAGTTCTTACGCAATAGGGCATATAATCATCAAATAGGTTGCTGGACTTACCTGTATTACTAAGATCAGGTTTATTAATTAGCATTATAATGAATACTTTCGCTCTTAGATTTAAGGTTTTATGAAAATAGCTCAAGTGTGTCCGTATGACTTTTCTAGGCCAGGTGGTGTGAAAAATCACATTGTTGGACTTACCAATGCCTTGAGAGCCTCAGGACACCAAGTGGACATACTTACAACTTTGATGACTAATCCAGAGGTCGAACTATTTGGTGGAGTACATCAATTTGGTAAGAAAAAAAGCACGACTTCAAGGTCAACAAAAATAGATCTGTCACTTGCTTTGGGAAGTGATGTGAAAAGTTTGAGGAATCACCTAAAGAAAGAACAATATGATATAATTCATTACCACAATGGCTGGACACCTTTTTTGTCCTATCAAATCAGGTTTTTAAGTTTTATTCAGAAATCAAAACACATTGCTACATTTCATGATACTCCTCCAGACAGTTGGGTGGGTAAGTATATTTTAGGCAAAGTCTTAATGCCATTTGGTGCCTTTGTGATGTCCTTTTTGGGGCAAGCCGGTATTTCAGTTTCCTATTCTCAAAGTAAGTACATCAAGGGGCTTTTCTTCAAACCTATGAGCATCATTCCAAACGGAATTGATTTGCAGGAGTATGACATAGAACTGAGGGTTACAGAGAAATACAATGATGAGAAATTCACCTTGCTTTTTGTAGGTCGGATGGAACCAAGGAAAGGAGTGCTTTATGCGTTAAAATCTTTTGAGCAATTGAAAAGAAAATATGCAAATATGCGACTGATTATTGCGGGAGATGGTGATGGAAAAGAGGAGGCAGAAGCATTTGTTAAGGAACAAAAGTTAGAGGATGTCGTGTTTTTGGGTTACGTTGAAGAAGAGGAAAAACTTAAATTGTTCAATACGGCCGATGTGTTTTTGGCTCCTGCTCTTTTTGGTGAAAGCTTCGGGATTGTCTTATTAGAAGCTATGGCAATGGGCATTCCAATGGTAGGATTTGGCAATGAAGGGTATAAAAATGTAATTAAGGATGAATGGCTTGAGTACTTTCCCGAACCCAGGGATTTAGATGCATTTACCAAAAGCGTAGAGAAATTATACTTAAATCCAGAGATTGGAAACCAAATGGTGACATGGGGAAGGGCAGAGGTGAAACAATACGATTGGAAGGAAGTGAGCAAGAAAGTATTAAATGTTTATCGTAAAATTTTATCGTAAAATTTCAATCACTTCATTTGTCATGAGGCTTTAGTGGAGTGTGACTTACAACATTCAGGATATCAATCACTTATTAGACTATATTTATCGCCAACATATTTAAAACCAATGTCTATACATTCAATTATACAAATTGAAAAAAAATTCGTAATTTTATATTTATGAAAAAGAATCAAATAAATCTGCTAATAATCCTATTTTGTATTGTTGGAATACATACTTCCTATGGACAGAGTAAATGGGAGAATTTTTTGGACAAGGCTGATGATGACTATGAATTAGGAGATTATGAAGACGCCCGATCTAAAATAGATAAACTCAAAAAGGAATCCATCAAGTCTTATGGTGCCAATAGCAATTATTTTGCTAAGGCGATGGTACTTGAGGCCAAATATGATGTGGCTCTGGGTATTTTGAAAAATGTACAGGCTTCACTAGACTCTGCCATTCAAATGAGTGAAGATGTAAGCGGAATAGGCTCGCTTGATCATGCCTTTATATTAAAAGATGCTTGCGAGGTGATGGTGCTTTATGGTGATTTTCAACAGGCTGGTGATTATTGGGATGACAGTTATAAAGTTGTAAAGGAACAGGGAGGACTGAATGAAGATATTCAGGCATCATTTGATGTGATGAAAGCTGAAATTTTGGTTGGAAAAGGATTTAATAAAGATGCCCTTACGCTCATTGATGGTACTTTGGAATACTACAAAGGGAGAACACTAGATGTAGATGACCTAAAGAAAAAACAAATCAGGGAACGTCTGAGGGACTATGCCAGAATGATGATGTTCAAGGGCAATGCATTTAGAAAAATGGGAAACTATCTGAGCGCAGATTCGGCTTTTGTTTTTGCCAACGAATGGATTTTGGATAATCTAAGAAAGTCTGATATACTCTATAGCGCCAACCAATTTTACAACACCCTGCTTTTAGAGCAAAACGGCATGGAGGTAGGTGCTGTGGTAGATAAATATGAACAAGCCTATTTGCATACTGTGAGAAAATACAAACCCTCTCACTATATCACTATCATGATCCAAGAAAGGCTCATAAAGAGCTATATGAGGAATGATAACAAAGTGAAGCTTAGAAACATGGAAACTGAATTCCGGAAGACGATAAAACAACACTACGGAACGAAGAGTATCAATGGAATCATTCTTGAAACTTTGGATTACGATGTGCTGTCTGGCGGGAGAGACCGAGGCTTGGAAACCAAAGTGATGAAATTTCTTTCGACTGATAATATTATACCTAAGTACCATTCAAAAAGGGTTGACCTCTTAGAGTTTGCCAATAAAGTAGCTCTAATCAATGGTCGTAGCGAAAATTCATACAATTACCTTCAGCAGATCCTTGAGATCAAAAAAGAACTGTTTGGTGAAGATTCACCTGAGTACAGTTTAACTAAAGTTAAGATGGCCAATTATCTGGTTGACTACACTGATGATTTTGATCAGGCTGCAGAAATATATCAAAAGAATTTTCGAGAGATTTTAGAAAAAGAAATTACTCCAGGACATATAGATTATGTGGAGATACTCGATCACTTGGCATTGTTTTATGAAGAGAACGATGAATACGCTAAGGCGAATGAAATCTTGAATATATCCTTGGAAACAGCAAGAAGGAAATATGACAACTTGGATATAGCATACGCTGTAGAGTTGGATAAAATTGCAAACCTTCAATTGGAATTAGGAGAGTATTCAAAAGCAGAAGCCAATATTTTAGAAGCCATTACTATTTTAAAAAGTAGAAAGGATGAATTTTCTGAAGGATATTTTGCTCAGGCGTTGATTACTGAAGCGACATTATTGGCACTGAAAGGAGAATATGATGCTGCCGAAGATGACATTATTTATTCTGAAAAAATTCAAGCACGAGGTATTAAAACAGTTGAGTCTGCTGGAATTGATACTGGCGATGAATTGGCAGAAGTGTACCTTGATATTGGTAGGTATAAAGATGCAGAAAATATCCTTGCAGGCATATTAATAAAACGAAAAAAGCAATTTGGTGAAAACAATCGTCATTTGACCGAACCACTCGTGTTAAGTTCTCGGCATAAAATGATAGTTGGTGAATATTCGGAAGCCGAAAAATTAGCCAGAGAAGCATACAATATTGGGGTTGCGACTTTCGGGGAAAATTCAACTAAAGTCACTCAGGCGGCTATGCAACTCGCTAAGGTATATACCGCTTTAGGTGATTATATGAAAGCCGAAACCCTGCTTGAAAAGGTAATAGAAATTAGAACCAAACAATTTGGAGAACAGCATGTAGATGTAGCACGTGCGATTTCTGAATTGGCATTGGTAAAATACTATAAGGACGATGATGTCTATGAGATAGAAGACTTGTTTTTGAAAGCTGAAAAAATAATAGGCAAAAACCTCGGAGGATCTAATCCATATTATGCAGAAATATTGAAAAACTTGGCTATTGTATATATAGCAGAGCAGAAATATGCCGATGCAAATAGGATGTTGAATACAGCTGGAAGGATCTGGGAGAAAAGGATAGGGAAAAGGAATAATATCAATGCCGCAACCATAAGCATTCTAAAAGGAGATATTCTGTACGCACAAAAAATGTATGATGAAGCCGATGACTTTTATATTAGTGCACGAAAGCTC
>CAXBNB010000100.1:0-9165 GCA_963976505.1 uncultured Reichenbachiellaceae bacterium | reverse complement strand
GACGAAGACCTGGTTGCTCCATTAGGAATTGCTGTTATTGGCAATAAGGTATTGGTATCATGTGCACCTACATTATTTGTCTATACAGATGAAAATGGAGATGACGTGCCAGACAAAAGAGAGGTGTTTCTCACCGGTTTTGGAGGTTTTGATCACGACCATAGCCTTCATTCTATTGCTGCTGGTCCAGATGGAAAGTGGTATTTTAATACAGGAAATGCCGGTCCTCATGTGGTGAAGGATAAATCTGGCTGGATGTTGCGTTCGGGAAGTGTGTACACTGGGGGCACTCCCTACAACAAAAGTAATGAACAAGCTCAAGTTAGTGATGATGGCCGCATTTGGGTTGGAGGTTTGGCTTTACGCATAGGTAGTGATGGGTCTGGGTTGGAGGTAGTTGGACACAACTTTCGAAATGCTTATGAGTTGGCCCTGGATTCTTATGGAAACATGTGGCAAAACGACAATGATGATCAGGTCGAAACATGTCGTACCACCTGGCTCATGGAAGGCGGAAATGCAGGGTATTTCAATGTGGACGGCTCAAGGACATGGCAAGCAGATCGAAAACCTGATCAAGATATTTTTACAGCCCATTGGCATCAGGATGATCCAGGAGTAATACCAGCTGGTGACAATACAGGGGCAGGTTCCCCAACAGGGGTGGTGGTGTATGAAGGCGATGCTTTTGGTTCTCAATTTCAAGGAATGCTCCTAAGTGTGGATGCTGGAAGAAATGTAGTTTTTGCCTATCTACCGAAGCTCGATGGGGCTGGTTTTGAGCTTAATAGACGAAATCTGGTGACCTCAATGAATAAATCAACTGAAGGGTATATTTGGAATGAAGTAGATGGAGATACAAGAAAATGGTTTCGACCAAGTGATGCCACAGTGAGCACTGACGGCTCCATTTTCATTTCTGATTGGTATGATCCTGTGGTAGGTGGACATAAAATGATGGATAGTGTTGGCTATGGCAGAATATACCGCATCACTCCAAAAGGCGTGAATTTGACACCACCCAAAATGGACTTGAGCACTACAGATGGCCAGGTTACTGCTTTACTAAACCCGGCTGTGAATGTGAGGAATTTGGGATTTGAAAAACTCAAAAAGCAAGGTGCTACTGTCTTGACAGAAGTCGAGGAAATTTTAAAATCGGATAACCCTTACCATCAAGCTAGGGCAATATGGCTTTTGGCGCAACTCGGAGATGATGGTGTTTCTGTTGTGGAAAACATTTTGAAATCCGAACCCAATTCTAGGTTAAGGGTTACGGCATATAGGGCTCTTAAAAACCGAAAAGAGTCTTTGTTGAAATATGCAAAAATCGCTGTTGATGACCCATCACCAGCTGTCAGAAGGGAAGTGGCCATTTCTTTAAGGGATGTATCATGGGAAAAGTGCAAGCCATTGGTCAATACGCTATTTCAAAATTACAATGGTAAAGACCGTTGGTACCTAGAAGCACTAGGAATGGCACTAGAAGGAAAAGAAGAGGAAGCCTATAAGTATTTATTAACCAGTGAACAACCCGACGATTGGTCAAATGCATTTGCATCTTTGGTGTGGAGGCTGCATCCAAAGTCGTCTATTCCTTTACTAAAGGAGCGCGCAATGGCACAAAACGTACCGGATAGCCTTAGAAAAATGGCTGTGGATGCGCTGGCATTTATTTCTGATAAGGAGGCAGTTGCTGCCATGATAGAAGTGAGCCAAATGGAAAAGGGAACACCAGTCAGTGCCCTGGCAAACTGGTGGCTTGGTTTTAGAAAGAACAATGATTGGTTTGCTTTATGGGATTGGGAGAGTTTGGAGAAAAGTGAAACTTTTGAGATCCCTGAAGAAATAGCCCTATTGCAAAAGAAGTTACTGAATGAATCAATGTCAAACAATGAGAGAATGGATGCAGGGAAGAAAATGGCTGGTGATGTCATTGGAGCCCGTTTGTTGATTAGTTTGGCTTACAATAAACAGCTTTCAAGTGAAATGATTGCCACTATTTCATCTGAAATATTTAAAAATCCTGAAATGGAAATTCGTACTTTGGCCAGTGAATATTTTATAAAACCTGGAGGAAAGCAGCTGTCAACTTCTAAAATCTCTGCATTAAAAGGAGATGTTGCTTCAGGAGAAAAGGCTTTTATGACCAAATGTATTACCTGTCACACAATAGGGGATAAGGGAATGGATATTGGACCAAATTTATCCGGAGTAGGAGAAAAGTATGATCAGACCGCACTACTTGATGCCATCATTAACCCAAGTGCAGCAATTGTTTTTGGTTACGAACCTGTGATGGTCAAAACGAAAAGTGGTCAGGCCATTTATGGCTTTTTGCTTTCCGAAGGAGAAACTACCGTGATCAAAGACATGGCTGGCAATCAGACGGTCATTCAAACAAACGACATAGAAAGCAAGAAGCAAATGGGTACCAGTATCATGCCTGATGCCGTGGATTTAGGTCTTAACGAACAAGGATTGGCTGACATTACAACATATTTATTAAGCTTAAATTAGATGAAATTTAAAAATCAATTGACATTGCGGATTTTATTGTTCTTTGTCTTTTTCTGGAATACAACAACATTTGTATTCGGACAGGAAAGGGGTATTGAAAATCCTTTTTTCGTATTTAACTCAGGGGTTAAAAGTGGCGGGTATGATTCGGTTGAAGAACAAGCGGCATTACTTGAAAAACTAGGGTACGATGGAGTGGAAAAAGAAGCGATTGAAGGTTTTAAAGAAATGCAAGAGGCGGTAGAAGATAAAGGATTGAATATCTACACCAATTACTTGAAGGTTGATCTTGATAATCTAGAGCAACCCTACGACCCAGATATTGAAGCTGTATTTAAAATGATAGAGGGAAAACCTACGATGGTTTGGCTTTATGTCGTGAGCAAGCAATTCGAACCGTCTTCTCAGGAAAATGATTTAATGGCTGTACCCATTTTTCAGGAAATAGCAGATAAAGCTGCCAAGTATGGGGTCAAAATTATGTTGTATCCTCACATCAATTGCTGGATAGAATGTGCCGAAGATGCCATAAGGGTGAGTGAAAAAGTCAACAGAAGAAATTTTGGAATGACATTTAATTTGTGCCATTTCCTAGCCCATTCCTATAGGGAGAAAATAGATCCTGTAAAAAGATTTCCAGATTTGGCAAAAGAGTCTTTGCCGTATTTATTTGCTATAAGTTTTAATGGGGCTTCAGCTAAGCCATCAGACGAAAACCATATCTGGAATTCATTTATTCAACCACTAGGTGATGGAAATTATGATACCTATCTTTATTTAAAAACTTTTCTGGATTTGAACTTTAGTGGACCGATTGGGTTGCAGACTTATGGGATCAAGCAACCCAGTGATGTTCATTTGAAAGAGTCAATGGATACATGGAAAAGGTATAAGAAGATGTATGCTTCTGGGAAGTAAAAAATGCTTGGCCACAATTAAAACTATAACATTTAGCTATATACAACACATGAAAGGCAATAAAATAACCATGCTGGGTTCCTGCACCAGCAAAGAGGAAGAGATAGAGTTCAAACGGTTTATTCCAGGACAGAAGACCGTGCAAAGGAATTTGCCCAAACCTGGGATATTCCCAATTGGGAAACGGATATGGCCAAGGCCATCCAAAATGATGACAGCAATGTGGTAGTGGTGGCATTACCCAACAATTTGCACAAGGATGCCATCTTATTGGCAGCTCAGGCAGGAAAAAACATTTTATGTACAAAACCCTTGGGAAGAAATGCTGCTGAGGCCAAAGAGATATTGGAGGCAGTAGAAAAAGCTGGAGTTTTCCATGGTTACTTAGAAGACTTGGCCTACACGCCCAAAACACTGAAATCTTTGGAGTCGGTAAAAAATGGAGCTATTGGTGAAGTCCTTTGGACACGGTCAAGGGAAGCGCATCCCGGGCCTCACAGTGATTGGTTCTGGGATGCAGAACAGTCAGGTGGTGGAGCAATTATCGACATGGGATGTCATTGTATTGAAATTGGCAGGAACTTTATTGGCAAAGACATCAAACCTGTCAAGGTGATGTGTTGGGCAGCAACGATGGTAAAACCCATTGCGGCTGAAGACAATGCCATTGGATTGATTGAATATGAAAATGGAGCAATAAGCCAGTTCGAAGTAAGCTGGACATACCGTGGTGGCATGGACCTAAGGGACGAAGTGGCTGGAACAGAAGGCAATATTCGTCTTGATCACTTTTTGAGAACGGGTTTTGAAATGTATAGTGACAAGGGACAAAAAGATTATGTGGCTGAAAAAGCCGAAAAACAAATGGGGTGGTTGTTTCCGGTAGGTGATGAAGTCAATGCACTGGGATACACACACATGTTCACTGATATGTTTGATGCCATGGATGAGTTCTATGACGGATACATTGTCAATGAGATAATGGATGCCTGTTACAGATCGATCAAATCTGGCCAGTGGGAACCTGTTACATTAGAAATATGGAGGGGAAAAACCAATGTTGATAAACTGCAACAGTTCATTGACTATGACGAACAGCACTTTCTGATCAAAGAAGAAAAACTACCTGATGGCAGAGACAAAGTGATCATAAAGCACAAAACGACAGGGGAATTGACGCAGAAAATAATTGACAAGAACTAGTATGTTAAATAACAAGAGTTTAGTGATAGTTGGAGGTACTACAGGGCTTGGATTGTCCGCTGCAAAAGCGTTTATCAATAAGGGAGCCAGGGTAGTAGTAGTGGGGAGGAATGAAGAAAGCTGCAAAAATGCTGAAGTGGTTCTAGGAAAAAGTGCCCTGGCTATATCAGGAGATGCTACTGATCCCAATACTGCAAAGAGGGCAATAGATGTTTGTGAAGAAAACTTTCATAGCTTCGATGGCTTGTACCATGTAGCTGGTGGCAGTGGCCGGAAAATGGGTGATGGGCCACTTCATGAAATTTCAATTGAAGGATGGAACAAGACATTGGAATTAAACCTCACATCATTGATGCTCTCCAATCAGGCTGCCATACGTAGGTTTTTAGAGTTGGAGAAACCGGGGGTTGTTCTGAACATGGGTTCGGTTTTAGGTTTTTCTCCCTCGCCTGGATTTTTCACTACCCATGCTTATGCGGCAGCAAAATCAGCCATCATAGGATTTACCAAGTCAATAGCATCTTATTATGCAAAAAACGACATTCGGATCAATGTAATTGCCCCGGCATTGGTAGAAACACCGATGGCACAAAGAGCTGCCAACGATGATGAGATTATGAAATTTATTAAAACCAAACAACCACTTGATGGAGGTAGGATAGGCCGTCCGGAAGACCTTGACGGTGCTGCCTGTTATTTAATGTCAGATCAATCTGGTTATGTCACAGGTCAGGTATTATCCGTTGACGGGGGTTGGAGTATAAGCGAAGGGCAATATTAATGGAATCAGATAAAGTCATAGGTATAGATGTCGGTGGTACGAACATCAAAGGCGTTCTCATCAGTAGAAAAGGGAAAGTCTTGGAAAGTGGTCCGAGAAACCGATAAAAACGGAAGTGGTTGGAAAGACACTGTTCAGGAAGTTTTCGCTCACCTTCAGATAAATGTAAAAGGTGAAATTCCTGTTGGGCTCTCAGCACCGGGGATTTCCAATAAAGCACATGATGCCATTGCACATATGCCAGGAAGATTAGAAGGTTTGGAAGGGTTTAACTGGACTGATTTTTTAAAACTAAAATCAGTAAAAGTGCTAAACGATGCACACTCAGCTTTGTTGGCTGAAGGTACATTTGGAGCTGGAAAAGGTGTGTCGAATCTTGTGATGCTCACGCTGGGCACAGGAATTGGTGGTGGCATTATGATCAATGGGGCTATTTATGAAGGCTTTCACGGTTTGGCTGGTCATTTCGGGCATATCTCACTTAATGGTGAAAGCAATGAGCTTGGTATTACCAAAATGCCAGGCTCTCTTGAAGATGCTTTTGGTGAGGCATCCATTGTGAGGAGAAGCCATGGTAGATTTCATTCAGTCAGTGAACTGGTTGATGCCTATGTAAAAAGAGACCACTTCGCTACTTACTTGTGGCTCAAATCAGTTCGGAAGCTGTCTATTGGCATCTGTTCTATTTGCAATGTGTTGTCACCGGAAATGATCGTCATTGGTGGTGGTATTTCCAATGCAAATGAAGCCCTATTTGATCCATTAAAATCTTTTATGGATTTGTATGAGTGGCGTCCCGAAGGAATTGAAACAAAAATAGCAAAGGCTCAATTCAGTGAATTGGCAGGTGCCATAGGTGCTGCAACATTTGCTTTTCAAAATCAATAATGTAAAATACAATGAGTGTAATAGCAGAGTATATCAATAAAAGTAAAGGGATTGTAGATACCATTTCCCTTCAGGAAGACGAAATAAAAAAGGCTGCACAGTGGTTTGCTGATACCATTTTAGCAGGCAGAATGGTACATTTGTTCGGATCGGGGCACAGTAGGATTATGGTAGAGGAAATGTGGCCGAGGTATGGTTCTTTTCCTGGTTTCAACCCGATCGTGGAGCTCTCACTTACATTTCACAACCTGGTTGTGGGAGCCAATGGACAAAGACAAGCCATGTTTCTTGAAAATGTGGAAGGCCTGGCAAGTCGTATTCTGAGGAATTTTGATTTGAAAGAAGAAGATACTGCGCTGGTTATTTCTTCCAGTGGATGCAATGTAGTGCCGATAGAAATGGCTGAAGAATTTCAGAATAAGAATATCAAAGTGGTGGCTTTAATTACCAAGGAACACTCGGCTCTAAGCACAAGTAAAAGAAAAGACGGCAAGAAACTGAGTGATTTTGCTGATCTGATATTGGATTCCGGTGCACCGTTGGGGGATGCAATGGTCAAAATCCCAAACTTAGAAACTCCTGTTGGACCGGGCTCTTCAGTCGGTGGCGTTATGTTGATCAACTGCATCAAAGTGGAGGTGGCTAGGTTGCTTACGGAGGCAGGATATCCACCTAAGGTGTTGAGTAGTGCAGCCATAGTTGGGGCTGAAAAAGCCATCGCACTTTTCGAAGGTGCATACGACGAGCATGCCCATCGGCTGGCAGAATTGTATAAAAATGTAGGAAATTCATGATATCAGAAATTTTCAACTTTAACGTCATTCCTGTTTTGTTTGAAACGGACATTCTCGTAATCGGGGCAGGTTCGGCTGGTTGTATGGCTGCTTTGGCGGCAGCAGAATCAGGTAAATATGACGTGGCATTGGTTGAAAGGTATGGATTTCCTGGGGGCACATCTACGCAAATGTTGGACACTTTTTATGGCTTTTTTACTCCTGGAGAATCACCGAGAAAAATAGTTGGGGGAATTCCTGACAGGATCGTAAATGAACTGAATACTACTGGAGATATTTTCCTCCGACCAAATACTTATGGGGCTGGTACGGGCGTAAACTACAATCCAGAGCGATTGAAATATGTTTGGGATAAATTTATTGAGGTAGCAGGTGTTAACTACCTGCTACATACCACATTGATAGATGTATTGTTAGAAGAAAATGAACGCAGTACATGCATCTTTTGGACAAAAGCTGGGTTTTTTAAAATCATCGCCAAAAGGGTCATCGATGCTTCGGGAGATGCGGATTTTAGTTGTTTTTCTGACTATGGATTTGAACTTGCTGGCGAAAATGAACCAGCACAAAGTATGACCACTACTTTTCGACTGAGTAATGTAGATTTAGAATCATTCGAAAAGTCTGGAGGAAGAAAAATGCTCAAAGAAAAAATGCTTGTTTCATTCGAAAGTGGCAAGCATAACTTGCCCAGAAAAGATGGTTCCGTTCATGAAATGTGTCAAACGGGTTGTGTCTCTACTGTAGCAGTAAAAGTTGCAGATTTGAAAGGGTTGGATGCGAGGGATTTGACATTGGCAGAAATAGAAGGCAGACGACAGTCGTATGCTTACGAAGACTTTTTCCGAGAGGAAATACCCGGTTTTGAAGGATCTAAAATCATAGGATTATCCAATCAGATCGGAGTAAGGGAAACACGCAGGGTCTTTGGATTGGAACGATTGACCAAAGATCATTGCATGCAGCGTAAGGTTCCTGATGATAGTATTTTTCTATGTGGTGCACCAATTGAAGACCACCGAAAAGAAGATCATGGTGAGGATGAGACTTATTGGCAGTACATACCAAATGATGGGGTGTATGGCGTGCCTTATGGCACCATAGTACCCAAAGGTAGCACAAGAAGTTGGGTGGTTGGTAGGTGCTTTTCCGCTACTCATGACGCCCATGCTTCATGCCGATCCATGGCACAAACCATGTCAATGGGGCAAGCAGCTGGGTTGGCTGCAAATATTTCATTGGATGATGATACTGGATCAGATACTGTGGATATTATTAAATTAAGGGCAGCCCTCCATGAGGTCAATGCAGTATTAGAAGTGCCTGACAATACCGCTGATACATCCCGTAATGGATGGTCAAATAATTTTAAATAGATTTCTTATATGCAGTTTGATCTTGAAAAACGGAAATACTTGGAATTCTTTGTTTGGAGTGGTTGGATTAATGTTCCAACGACTGTTAAATGTGATAATGTTAGGTACTTGCAGGGTTGTATTCCCCTCCTAGGAGGGGCTAGGGGTGGGTTTTTAAAAGAAACTCATGTTGATAAAATCACAAATAATGTCTATCGGGTTGATACAACCAAATCATTTTCTTTTTTCAATTGATACATTGACCATAAATATTAATAAAATAAAACCGAAGCAACTATGATAAATCACCCAATTAGAACCACCGTTATTGGCAGCTATCCATTTCCTGGGTGGTTGGAACATGCCACTCAAAACCTTGATCAGTTTGGAGGAGCCGATATCGAAGAAATGATAGAAGATGCCGTAATTGTTGCCATTCACGATCAGGTTTCCGCGGGTTTGGATGTGATCACGGATGGTGAGCAAACCAGGATTGATTTTAATTTATCCTTTTACGGTTTTATCAAAGGCATTAAGGAAAACACTGAATCCATTCGGAAATGGGGCCCACCTGCACACGACCAAAGAGGCAAAAATGAAATCATAGAAGAGCTTACTGCTCCCAATGGATTGGGCGTAGTAGAAGAGTTTGAACGATTGAAGCGCCTTGCGCCTGATGGGCCAACTCTAAAAGCGAGGATTCCAG
>CAXBNB010000099.1:0-9188 GCA_963976505.1 uncultured Reichenbachiellaceae bacterium | reverse complement strand
AAAATCATTTTCTACCACATTGGGCAAAAAGAATAAATTGTATCAATCCACTAAAAAACTGGTTGAATCCTCCCCTGCTGCCATTAGAGTAAAAGGAAGCGATCTAGTTAAGCTTGTAAATGAATACATGCTGTTGATTGAATAAGCACTCAAAACCGATCAAACTTTGAAGCCTGCTACACGAAAGTTTAGCAGGCTTCTTTTTGCCAAGCAGCTAATTATTTTGGCTAGAGCATGTTCTTTACTCGCTTTTAGAACTCACAAGTCCCTCAAATTGAATTAATAGACCTCAGTATTCTCATTAGTTTATTTTTAGAAAACACCATACTTTGGGAGAATATGGCGTTGAATTTGAGTTTTACATCCTTAATTTGCGGCAAAATTCAATTTCTATGAAGAACCTATTTATTTCAGCGATATGCTTGATCGCATTCACCAATGCTTTTTGTCAATCTAATATAAATGGGATCCTGATTGATGAAGGTCAAAACACTGTAATCGAATACGCCAACGTGGCGCTATATCAACAAAAAGACAGTTCATTGGTTAGTGGCACGGTGAGTTCGCCTAATGGCACATTTGAAATCAAAAATGTAAAACCTGGCAGCTATTATCTTATTGCTCAATTTATGGGCTACAATAGCAAAACCATAGATAACATTGAAGTCTCTAAAAATCAAAGCGTCAACCTCAATAACATTCAATTGACCGCCAACCAAAAACTTCTGGATGAAATAGAAGTAACAGGAGAAAAAGTAACAACTGTAAATAAAATAGACCGTCAGGTGTATGCAGCGGATCAATTTCAATCAGCCAAAGGTGGAAATGCCACTGACCTTATTCGAAATATGCCCTCTGTAAATGTAAATGCATTGGGAGAAATTTCTGTAAGAGGCACTTCAGGCTTTGTGGTGTTACTCAATGGAAAACCCATACAGACTGATGCAAGTACCATTCTCAATCAATTGCCAGCCAATGCCATCGAGAATATAGAAATTGTAACTGCCCCCTCTGCGAAGTATGACCCAGAAGGCAAAGCCGGCTTGATTAATATTATCACTAAAAAAGGCGCCACAGACGGGCTTTTTCTCCAATTCAATTCTAAAATAGGATTGCCTAGCATTGAAGATTATGACAATAAGAAAAGGGCACCAAGGTATGGTGGAGATTTTACTTTAAACTACCACAAACAGAAATGGGATGTTTCTGCAGGTGCAAGTTATTTGAGAAATGACATTTCAGGCAGACGTGTAGGTAATGTATATACCATCATTGACGACACCAAGCATGTTTTCCCCTCGGAAGGTGAGCGTAGTTTTGATGAAATCAATTATTCAGGGAGGTTTACAGTTGGTTATACTCCTGACAAAAACAACAGCATCAATGTAGGTTTTTTTGGTGGTAAAAGATCTAAAGACCGTCAGGCAGATATAGTATATTACGACAACCATGCCCTCTCTCCTGCCAATTCTTCGAACAGAATATATGAGATCCAATATTACAATGAGAACCTAAGAATAAGAAAAAGTGATTTCGTATTGGGTAGTGTTGACTACAAGCATATTTTCGAAAACAAGTCGGAGTTGAACACTTCTTTTCTATATGAATACACACTACTCGGTGGCCCCACGACCAACCTCAACCTTGGGTATCCCAACACACAAACTGTTTACCAAGATGAATACAACACCAATGACAATCCATTAAATGGTACCCGCTTACTCCTTGACTACAAATCAAAACCATTGCCTATTGGAACAATAGAAGCTGGATATCAATATAGAAACCTTGATCATACGGGAGATTTTGTATACGACCGACTCAATAATGAGACCAAACAAAGGGAATTGATTACAGATTTTTCTAGTAGTGTCAACCTCAAAAGACAAATTCATTCTGTTTATTCACAACTCTCAGGTAAAAAAGGAAAAACCAGTTATGGTATCGGACTTAGGGTAGAAATGATGGACAGAGAACTGGAACTAAAGGATAAGGCAGGGTCTCCGGCCGAGCTGTTAAAATATGACTTTGTCAAACCATTTCCCTCTGCTAACATCCAATATGAGATTAATGACGAGCTAAGGTTGAAAGGCGCTTATAGCAGGCGTGTGGAAAGAACTACAACCTTCAAAATGAATCCTTTCCCTGAAAGAGAGCACTCAGAAACGTTGGAGCAAGGAGACAAGAATTTGCTACCGGAATTTGCCGATATAGTAGAAGTTGGAGTAGTAAAAGACTTCAAAGCGCATTCTGTTTTTGCAACTGCCTATTATAGAAACACGACCAATCTTATCAATAGGGTAAACACCATCTACAACGACAGCATTCTAAATAGAATCTATTCCAATGTGGGTACTGGAAGGTCCTTGGGATTGGAACTAGGGGCTGATCTAAAGCCTGCTCCATGGTGGAAGGTCTTCATTGGTGCAAATATCTACAATTATGATGTGGAAGGTCAGTTTAAATTTGATCCAGTATTTGGCGGGCAGGAGACAATCCCAGTGAGCAGCTCTAGCACTGTTTACAGCATCAATGCCAACACTACTTTCACGCTAGCACCGACATTAAGCATACAATGGTCGGTAAACTATTTATCTAAAAGGAATACAGCGCAAGGGGAAGATTCTAGATTCCTCTCGCCTAACCTATCGGTAAAAAAGAGCTGGATGGACAATCCACCAATTACATCTATGAAGTAGATGTAATCATGATTAACCTTAGTTATACCATCAACAGATCAGGCAAAAAAGGTAAATTCATTCAAAGTGAATTTGGTGCACAAGAGTTTTAAAGACCTCCGAATCATTCAGAGCAAGCCACTGGGAAATTATTACGCATTGGCTTGCTCTTGATTCAGTTTAATTTGAGGGTTTTCAACAAAAGCAGTTAAAACAGTAAGCCCCACAAACATGCCAAGCGTAATCCATGCTGCCAAAACATAATCTCCAGTTTGGCTTTTAGAAAGGCTAAACAACATTGGCCCAAGTGCACTACCAAACACGATAATGGTCATACAAAATCCGCTGATGGCTCCCAAATGAAGCTTGCCAAACAATCTAGGCCAAGTAACTGCTGTAACAACTCCGTACAGACCTGTCATGACACCTGAACCAATCACCAGCATGTAATAAGCAATGTCATAATTCCCTAAAAATACAAGTCCCAGTAGAGCCAAAATAGAAGCTGCTCCTTTGCAATAAAACAAAATATTCAATTTTATATAATCGCTGACCCACCCAAATAGCAAACTGGTAATTACGGACGTTACAGCCATCAATTGAAAGATGTCAATGGCAGTGCTTCTGGACATTCCTACCGTATCAAATATTGACACCACGTGAAAAGTAAAGCCTGTGATGTACAAGGCTTGCATTGACATAAACAATGCGTAAACCCAAAAAATAAGAGATTTCCTCACTTCTGATACTGAAAATTCTTTTTTGACAGGGAACAATAACTTTTTGACTTTTTTAGCTACTTTTCCTCCATCTGGCAGTAACCCCACATCGTAGGGGCTATTTCTAAAAAACACAATAACAACCAATGGAAATATGCAGGAAGCAATTACTCCCATAATAAGCCAAGCTCCATTCCAACTGTACCCTTGTATTAACATTTCGATGTAAAACGGAGCAGCAGAAAATCCCAAAGCAATAAACACATTGCTAAAACTAGTGGCAAAACCTCGGCGAGCATCAAACCACTGCATCATCATAGTCCTAGACACCAACGTGAGTACTCCTTGTCCGAAAAATCGAATAAACGAGAAGCCAACAATCATGACCATAACTATAGGCACAACATCACCTATAATACCTAAAGCAGAAATAATTACATCAATTTGACTTAATACAATCAGCGAAAGACCAAGTGCAAATGATCCAATTCCAGCTACAAGTCTTACTCCATGAGTATCATATAATTTACCAGCGCTTGTGAGTAAAAAGGAACTCAGAACCGTACCAATCATGTATGCCAAACTGATCTGGTCTCTGTTGATTGACAGCACATCGATCAAACTGTCAGTAAAAGTAGATACTCCAATAGTCTGACCGGGAATACTCATAAGAATACCGAGCGTACCTACCACAATGACAACCCATCCATAGAAGAATGGCCATTTGGCTGGGTTAAATGGGAACTTTGCGTATTTGGATAGAGGCATGCCGCAAGGTTCATACATATTTAGAATTAATCCTAAAATATGCCATCTCAATCTGTTCTTAAAAAAAGTGCTTCAAGAAAATTTCAGGGTCTATGACTTCATTTGAGCCAATGCCTCTTCAACCGTATGTACTGGCAACTGACAAGTTCGGTTCTTACAAACGTAAATCGTAGTTTGTCCATTTACGGCCGCTCTACCCTTAAGAAGAGGCAAATCAGAATTTGATTCAGTTCCCATGAATATATGATTTGGCAATGAATGTTTTGACAATTCACTCCTCATTTCACTTGCCTTCTCTCCTACTATCACCACCTCATAGGGCTCTTTCAAATTCGAATGCAACGCAACAGCCCAATTGGTCATAAACCTTGGTTCTCGTTCTATCAATGACGATAGCTTTTCAATCATATAGGATGCCCTTTCAGTATATTTTTCTTCTTCTAAAATCGTTCCCAACTTCAACAGGTTTCCTGCCATCACTGAGTTGGATGCCGGAATTACATTGTCATGAATTTCCTTTTTATCTGCAATCAGACGCTCTGAACTTCTTGAAGTATAGTAAAAGAATTTTTGCTCCTGATCATAAAACTCATCAAAGCAATATTCTGTCAATTCACGTGCTTTATCAATATAGGTCTCATCAAAAGTGACCTGATAGGTTTCAATAAGTAGTTCAATCACCAAGGCATAATCGTCCATAAAACCTTTGATTTGCTTTCCTGCCGAATGGTAGAGCAAACTGCCGTCGGTCAAATTTGAAAGAATGTAATTGACATTATTAATGGCTAAATCAAGAAAACTCTTTTCCCCAAATGTTTTGTAGGCATCCAACAGCCCTTTCGACATCAATGCATTCCAGCCTGTTAGTATTTTATCGTCAAGTCCTGGTCTGATTCGACCTGACCTTTTTTCGAGCAGTTTTTCATTCATTGATTGTACCAGGAAATTCAATTCTTCGAGTTTCAAAGATTTTTCTTTCGCGAAGCTTTCATCACTTATTCTTCGATGAAGGATATTCCATCCATTTTCCCAATTGCCCGTTCTGCTTGCATTGTAATAATTCTGAACAAATGGAAAATCCTCTTTCAAACATTCTTTAAGTTCCTGATCCGTCCAGACATAAAACTTACCTTCAATGCCTTCACTGTCAGCATCTAACGCTGAATAAAAAGCTCCGCTCTCATCCAACATCTCTCTCTTCAACCACCCAACAGTCTGATTCACTGCATGTTTATAAAGTTCATTCGGCCTTAATTTGTATGAATCAGCATAGATACTCAGCAGTTGACCATTGTCATAGAGCATTTTTTCAAAATGAGGAGCAAACCAATCGGCATCTGTGGAATAGCGTGCAAATCCTCCACCTATCTGATCATATATTCCTCCCAAGGCTACTTTCTCCAATGTATGGTGCAGTTGATTTGACAGCTCTTGATGCGCATCATTTGATAAATACTGAATGATATACTTCCAGATAACTGGCATGGGAAATTTTGGAGCTGACCCCATCCCTCCCCTTATTGTATCAAACCCGTTGATAAGATTCGCATTGATTTTATTCAGTGATTCCTCTGACAAGGTATTATTATTTCCTTGATGGCCAGCGAATTGATCTCGATTAAGAGCTTCTACAAACTTTACAGCAGACTCTTCCAAAGTATCCCGTTTGGTTTTGAATACTTCCGCTATGTTGAGTAACAAGCTTTTCCACCCCTGTGCAGGGAAATAGGTGCCACCATAAAATGGTTTTTGATCCGGCTTAAGAAATACATTCAAAGGCCAGCCACCTTGCAATCCCATGGCATGAAGGGCATCCATATAAACCTGATCTACATCCGGACGCTCCTCCCGATCTACCTTAATACAGACAAAATATTCATTCATCACCTTTGCTATCTCTTCATTCTCAAAAGACTCTCGCTCCATGACATGACACCAGTGACAAGTAGAGTAACCAATGCTAACCAGGATTGGTTTGTCTTCTTCTTTGGCTCTATTCAAGGTTTGATCATTCCATGCATTCCAATTCACTGGATTGTGGGCATGTTGAAGCAAATACGGACTCGTCTCGTTAATCAGGCTGTTTGAATTCATACTATTTGATCTCTCAATATTTTTTCTTCTTGACTTACATTTACATGCTTCTTGAGCTTTTGCAATGCATCAAGTGTATTTATTAAAAATCGTTGGTGTGCTTCAGATTCGGAATTAAAGGGTTTGTGACCAATTGCCTCTTTTATCTTCATCCATTTTTTTATAAAATCTCTGGTCTCAGAATCCAAATAGGTTTGTTGGAATTTATTCCAAATATACTCTTCCGCCAAATCATTAGGGTGAATCATATCCTTCTTATAAAAACGATAATCACGCAAGTCATCCATCATGATTTCATAAGAAGGAAAATAAAACACATCATTAAATTTAGCCTGTAGTGTGTCACAAATTACTCTAAGTTTAGATTTACTTACTGAATTGTTTTCCAACCCGTCTTTAATGTGACGCACTGGACTCACTGTCAAAAGCAAACTAATTTTTGAATTATTCTCTTTTAGTTCTTTATAAAAACCCTCAAATGCCTCTGATATTTCTCCTATAGAAAGGGATTCTTTTGTAAAATGCTTTTGAGGCATTTTATGGCAATTGGACACTATTTTTCCAGACCCTTTCAAGCGATAGACATCTGTGGTTCCAAATGTAATGACCAGCCAATCTGCTTTTCCCAACTCTTTTAACACTACATGCTTACACGCTGTGAGTTGTTTGCTCAGTAACTTCTGAGAAGTTGAGAAAAAACTTGAATGAGCATCGTAATGAAAAAAAGAACCTGAATGCTCCACGAATTTACTTTCGTCCCACTCATTTTCTTTGAGCAAATTAAAAATAGAAATGGGATTGTAAACAGTACCAAAAGGATTGCTCAATGAATTGATTTTAGATTCTTTCAAGTACGAACCAATGACGTCCGAGAAGCAAGAACCGATGGTAATTACTGAATCCCTGAGATTCATTTTCTGTTGAGCAACAGGCAAATTCAATTCTGATCGAAAACTCTCTGCATTCATATAAAAGTGAATTCAAAATAAAAACTGCATAAAAAAAGCGTATCCGGTTAAAGATACGCTTTTCTAATGTTTTATGAATAACTCTTAGTCTTCCACTACTTTCAAAGTGATCTTGTGATGCACTTCTTTGTGTAAATCCAACTCAGCTTCGTATTCACCTAAACTCTTAATCTGACCAAAAGAAATTTTCTTACGATCGATTTCAAATCCTTTTGCTGCAAGCGCATCAGCTACCTGCAATGCAGTCACTGCACCAAAAATCTTTCCAGACTCTCCAGCTTTTGCTTTGATTTCCAAAACCATTTCGCCGATTTTGTCAGCGATATCCTGAGCATCTTGCTTCAGCTTTTCAGCTTTATGAGAATGCTGCTTGATGATTTCATCTATCTTTTTTCTATTTGACTTATTGGCCAATATAGCTATCCCTTGAGGAATCAAATAATTCCTTCCGTATCCTGGTTTTACACTTACAGTATCGTTTTTGTAACCCAGGCCTTTTATATCTTCTTTTAATATTACGTCCATGTCAAATACTTATTTAAGTGAATCAGTAACATAAGGTAATATCGCTATCAGTCTCGCACGCTTGATAGCTTGCGTTACTCTTCTTTGATATTTTGCACTTGTTCCAGTCAGTCTTCTTGGAAGAATCTTACCCTGCTCATTTACAAATTTCAATAAAAAGTTAGCATCTTTATAATCGATGTACTTGATGCCATTTTTCTTAAACCGACAATATTTCTTGGCATTGTCAGTCCTGTTCATTGGTTCGTTTACTAATGTCATGCTTTAGCTTCCTCCTTTCCTTCTTTTTTCTTGTTAAATGCACCACCTTTTCTTTTCTCGTTGTAAGCAATTGCATGCTTGTCCAACACAGTGGTTAAAAATCGCATAACTTTTTCGTCACGTCTGATTTCAGTTTCAAGTACATCTACTAAAGTAGGTTCAGCTTTGTACTCAAACAGTTGATAGAACCCTGTTTTTTTGTGATTTATCGGATAAGCTAATTTTTTAAGACCCCAGCTCTCATCGTTGATGATTTCTGCACCATTGTCGGTGAGGATCTTCTTAAACTTACCGACAGCATCCTTCATCTGATCATCAGACAAAACGGGAGTTAAAATGAATACCGTCTCGTAATTTCTCATTGTTTAAATTTATTAGTTTAAAAATTTGAGGTGCAAAAGTAGTATTAATTATTCTAAACAAACACCCTGAGCACTAATAATTCTAATTTAATCACTAACAATCGCCTTTTTATTATCAAAAAAAAACTTAATCGGCTCAATGTTTATCATTCTACTCAATATTCAATTAATGGGATCGTTGGCATTCTGACTGGCACGTCCTTTGTACGGGTTGCTCTCCAAATAGTATTATCGAATAAAAACTCAAATCGACCTTAATAATTCAAAACCCTAATTATTTTTGAGTCTTCAATTTCATCAGAAGCATCAATCAAAAAATATGAACTATAAATTGTTGCGATTATCCTTAGCTGTTATCTTTTCAATTACAGTAACATTGTGTTTTTCTCAAAAACTAATAATCTCCGAGTCGAATATTGAAGTAACCCTAGACAGCTCTGTAGATTTTACTGTAAAAAAGTCTGCCAACGGAGATGAAAATACTGAAATTCAAATGTCCAAAGCCCCTTCAGGCGCAAAATTAAATCCTACTACCGGTGAATTTCATTGGACTCCAACAAAGGAGGATCTTGGCACAACCGGCATTATCTTTTACCTTTTGGATTCGTCTAGCATAGTGCTGGCCGAAGATATAGTTACCATCCATGTGGAAGGGTTGGACATGGCGCCAAAACTTGTCATCGATATCGTTTCCATCAATGAAGAACCACAAAATTATATTACAGGAGAAATATTTATCAACGAAAAAGACAAACTGCACATCTCTGCTAAACTCAAAGATGAAAACCCTGAAAAATTGTTTTTTACCTACTT
>CAXBNB010000098.1:0-9269 GCA_963976505.1 uncultured Reichenbachiellaceae bacterium | reverse complement strand
TAGACATTGAGGTAGAGGATATTGATAAAAAAGAGGTTATTGATTCTCCTCAGCGACTAGAGAAAATTGTAGATTACATCCTAGCTTACCATGACCTTAAAACGCATCGAAAAGAATACTCAGCTATCTTTGCTGTCAGCAGTATTGCAAACCTGATCACCTACTACGACCTGTTCCATAAGAAAAAAGCGGCAGGAGAACATAACCTTAGGATAGCCACCATATTTACTTATGGTGTCAATGAAGATGATCCTGACGCTATGGGGCACTTACCCGATGACCTGGCACTGGCTGCAGAACCTGATGTAGCATATAAGTCGAGCCACACCAGAGACAGATTGGAAGAATACATCGGTGACTACAATGCCATGTACAACACCAGCTTTTCTACAAAGGACAGTCAGCAATTTGAGAACTACTTCAAGGACATTTCCAAGCGCATGAAAGAGCGTGAAAAAGTGAGCTTTCAAGACAAAGACAGGTTGGATATTGTACTGGTGGTAAACATGCTTTTGACGGGTTTTGATGCCAAGAAAGTCAACACCCTTTATGTGGATAAGAACCTAAAGCATCACGGTTTGATTCAGGCTTTTTCTCGCACCAACAGGATACTCAATGAGCAAAAGTCACAAGGAAACATTCTTAGTTTTAGAAACCTTAAAAAGGCTACTGATGATGCCATTACCCTATTTTCTAATAAGGATGCCATAGAAGTAATCCTACTTCCTGAATATGAGGTGATCGCCCAGAAATTCGATGAAGCCTATGAGCAGCTTGTGCAAATTGCTCCTACTGTATCAAGTGTAGACGACCTACCTAATGAAGAAGAGGAAATGGCTTTTATCCAAGCCTTCAGGGCGGTGATAAGGGCTAAAAATGTATTGGGTGCGTTCACTGATTTCAGTTGGGATGACCTCCCAATGGATCAACAGACATTTGAGGATTACAAGAGTAAGTACCTTGATCTATACGACAAGGTCAAAAGTGATCATCAAAAAGAAAAGGCTTCCATCCTAGAAGACATAGATTTTGAGTTGGAACTCATCTACAGGGATGAAATCAATGTTGCTTATATATTGAAGCTGCTGGCTGGTCTAAGACAATCCACAGCTAAAGATGCTGCAAAACAGAAAAAAGCTATCATGGACATGCTCACTGGTGAAATCACCTTGAGAAGTAAGCGTGAACTGATTGAAAAGTTTATAGAAGAGAACCTCCCGAACATAAAAGATGTAGACAATATTCCAGATGAATTTGAGAAGTTCTGGACGGATCAAAAGGTACTGGCATTAGGCAAACTCTGTGAGGAGGAAGACCTAGACAAGAAGCAATTTCAAGCCTTGATAGATGCCTACATCTACAGCGAACAGGAACCACTCAGAGACGAGGTTTTCAAGTGCCTGGACAATCGACCAAGTGTACTACAAGCACGTGCCATAGGTGAACGCATCATCAATAAAATGAAGGAGTTCGTGGAGGTGTTTGTGAGGGGTATGGTGGGGTAGAATGAAACATACTAAATAAAATAACAATGATCGTCCAAGTAGTGAGTTTTGTTATCGAGGGGCATGTACTAGATTTCCCACTTAAGGGAAGATTCAGAATTGTAAGTGACATTGTCAATGATTCTAAGGCTGATTTATTGGTATTCCCTGGTTGGACATTGGATAAGAAAAATGACATCCAAAAGCTACTAGCTCAATTGGAAAATAAAAAGACAACCGTCTTTTTCGAATGGTATGATCGTAAGCGAGACGAGTTAGACGCTCACAATGGATATGTTTTACACAAAGGACGACTCATTGACCAAAATGTAAGACAAATTTTTTCTAGTGCTAAGTGCGTCGAAAAAAAGGATGATTTTATTGATTATTACCTTGGTGAACTAGAATCCAAACGGCTATTAAAAATTGGTGCTAGAAAAGCATTATGGCTGTCCTGTGGAGAAATCAATATTCTCAAGAATAAGCAAGCTGAAGGAAATAAAGTGGTTTTCAGAAGTACTTCAAAAGTATTAACTCAACGCTTTAATGCGAGTTTGAAAAAGTCCGATTTCATCATCAATCCCATTCATACCCCTATGGGTAATCAAGGGAAACTTTCCAAACGAAGAGTGCATCTGACCAGGAAAGATAAGGTTTATATATCTACATGCAATGTTGAAGTCAAAGATGGTAGAACCATTTCTCAACTACTTAAAAGGAAGCTTCAATATGTAGTCAAGATCCAAAAGGAGATCACACCTTTTGGATCTATTCTTAGTGAGAAAAATGGATTTGTATCTAATTTGTATGAAATTTAACTATCTATCTCTCCTTACGAAAACCTCTTTGTCTTTTTAACCAACTTCTTCACATTACGCTGAAGCTTCATTTCATTCAGCCATATAAAAATTCAACGGAACTCTATATTAGCTCCCCTGCTGATCTCTCTATCCCATTGTTGTATTAAACAGCTCTATGAAGATGGTTAACTGCCCTTAAACATTTCTATCTCATTTATTACGTTCACATTTTTTATTTGTTCACGTAACGTGAACATTGTATATTTGTGAACAATGGAGAGAGAAATCATAGATACTGCACTTAAAAACCTTCAAAAAGGCATTGCACTAAATGTTCATTGGAATAATAATGGGCCATTAGATGGGGAATTGACAATTAAACAAAATTTAAAAACATATTTTTTTGTGACTCAAATAAAGAAAGAGGTTCGTCAACATCACATCAATCAAATTATGAATCGGCCTGTAAACCATCAAATAATGATTGTAGCTGAACGAATAATTCCTAAAGCAAAAGAGGAATTGCGAGAAAGGAAAATTGCTTATTTGGAAGAAAATGGTAACATCTATGTAAACTTACCCGATTTTTTTTTATTAATTGATACCAATAAACAAGGTCTAAGAAAAAAAGAAACAAGAAATCGAGCCTTCACAAAAACTGGATTAAAAGTAGTATTTAACTTTTTAATGGATCAAGAGTTGGTCAATCAACCACAAAGAAAGATTGCGGAAATAACGGGAGTGGGCTTAGGAAATATTCCACAAGTCATCAACGGGCTGAAGGAAACAGGATACCTACTTCAATTGGACAAAAAGCACTACACTTGGGAAAACAAAGCAGAACTATTAAACAGATGGATTACGGATTATGAAACAACATTAAGACCAGCAATTACAAAAACAAAGTATAGGTTGAAAACCCCCTGGAAGGACATTAATTTAAACAAAGGACTAACCACCTGGGGAGGGGAACCGGCCGCTGATATCTTGACCAACCACCTTCGTCCAGAGAAGTTCACCCTATACACAAAAGAAAATCAGGTTGATCTTATTCGCCAATACAAGCTTCTACCAGAAGAGCACGGAGAACTCACCGTTTACGACATGTTTTGGAAGCAAAAACCAGAAGAGAAAACAGCTCCCCCATTATTGATTTACACCGAATTGATACTGGAAGGAGGAAAACGAAACAAAGAAACAGCAGAGAAAGTTTTTAATGAGTACATCAAGCCAAAGTTATAAAGAACTAGCAATACCATACTTCAAAGAGGTCTTTGAAGCCATAGATGAGATAATGGTCAGGCACAATATTCCTTATTATCTCATAGGTGTTAGTGCTATTGCCCGGGAATTACTGCGAGACGGTAAAAAAACCTAATCGAGGCACCAAAGACATTGATTTTGCCATCATGATATCATCAATAAATGAATATGATGCCCTTAGTGAATCTTTAATTTCTAAAGGATTCAACAAAGTAAAAGCACCTTGGACATTCTATTCAGAGGGATACGATGCTGCCATAGATATTCTCCCATTTGGTGAAATTGAAGAAAATGATACTATTCAATTTAATGAACGATATTCTGATATACATGTCTTAGGTTTTAAAGAGGTATTGCAAGATTCCAAAGCGATAAATATTGAAGAGAAGATAGTTCAAATCCCCCCACTACCGGGGATGATAATCTTAAAATTGGTGGCATGGAGTGATCGACCCGAAGAGCGTGATAATGATCTTTCGGACATCCTGAGAATTATTGAACATTATTTCGAATTGGAATTTGATGAAATCACAGAAAAATATTACAATACTTTCCCTGAGGATGAGAATTTTGACCAATTAAGAATAGCTGCTGAAGTTTTAGGTAGTAAAGCCAAAGAATACCTTAAGAAATCAGAAGCACTTTCAACAAGAATACTAAAGGTCATACACGAAAATTTACAAGAAGAAGAAAAATCTGCTATTGCCCGGGAATGGGCAAGACAAAAGGATTGGGAAATAAAATATGCCTACACCATACTGAAGGCATTTCAAAAAGGATTAGTCTCGTGAAAACAGGGTTACATTAATTGAAAGTGTATAATGCAACATTAGCCTCCGGAGGATACCCGTGGACAATTATTCCTGTAGAATCAAGGGATACCTATATATATGCCCTGGGGCAAGCGAGTGTAAACAAGGCATCAAACGGTTTGCAAAATTTCTAACAAATCTGGTTGGTAAACAATTGATTTTGAAATTATGAGGATGAATTTCTTTGATCTAGTTGTTGTATTTTACTGACCAATATAAGCATCAAGTGTAAAATATTTGGATTCTCTTACGAGTGTGTCGGGTTTTGAATTTTATAGAGACAATACTTACTTTTTCCAATTGCTTCTATTTACTAATGCTACAATTGAATGTTCTCTATATTTCAAATCTAGTAAATAAAAATTTGAAAATAAATCAGCAAACAATCAAACGAAATCGAACATAAAGCAAACCTTTAAAAAAGTGGATTGAGGGCATTAAAAAAGCCAACTTTATGTAAAGTTGGCTTTTTTAAAAGTAGTCCGTAGGGGAATCGAACCCCTGTTGCTGAGATGAAAACCCAGTGTCCTAACCCCTAGACGAACGGACCATTTTGTCTCAAGAACCTGCCGTTCTTGTTTTGGAGGTGCAAATATATTTGTCTCTTTTCTAAATGCAAAAATTGATCGTCATTTTTTTGATTTATTTTTCACTTAGATACTTTTTTGCTCTAAAAATGACCTTCTAACTATTTCTCAATTTTTTAAATTTGGATTTTGGCTACTTTTACGGGCAAATTCAAAATGCCAAGCGGAATATATGGAATTAGTTGAAGTAAAATCAAAAGCGGAAGTTCAAGAGTTTTTAAACCTGCCGGTACGCTTGTACAAAAACGAAAGCAATTGGATTCGTCCTTTGGACAAAGATGTGGAGGGCGTGTTTGACATGGGCGTCAACAAAACCTTCAAGTTTGGAGAATGTATCAGGTGGATAGCACAGGAGAATGGAAAAACAGTCGGCCGCATAGCTGCTTTTGTCAACAACAAAACCGCCAACAAAAACAATGATCAGCCTACCGGAGGAATGGGTTTTTTCGAGTGCATCGACGATCAGCCGACTGCTGACTTCCTTTTTGATGCTTGCAAAAACTGGCTTCAGTCAAAAGGCATGGAAGCCATGGATGGTCCCATCAATTTTGGTGACCGAGACAAGTGGTGGGGGCTGCTCATAGACGGGTTTGATATAGAGCCCAATTACCAGTGCAATTATAACTTTGCCTACTACCAACAATTGGTAGAGAACTATGGCTTTCAGGTCTATTTCAAGCAGTTCACTTTTATCCGCAATACATTTGATCCATTTGATCCAAGGATCATGAAAAAAGCCGAGATCCTCAATCAGGATCCGGACTATAGTTTTGAGCACATGAAACTCAAAAACCTGAAAAAATACGCCAACGATTTTAGAGTAGTGTATAACCTCGCCTGGGCCAACCACGATGGAGTAGCTGGGATGTCCGAAGAGCAGGCCGATGCAATCATGAAACAAATGAAGCCGATCATTGATGAGAAAATAATATGGTTTGCTTATTACAAAGGAGATCCTGTCGCTTTCTACATCAACTTGCCGGAAGTAAATCAGGTGTTCAAGCATGTCAATGGCAAACTGGATTTAATTGGTAAACTCAAATTCGTTTGGCACAAATGGCGCAAAACCAATAAGAAAATGCTCGGCTTGGTGTTTGGTGTTGCTCCTGAGCATCAGGGAAAAGGACTGGACGGAGCGTTGGTGATGGCCACTGCTCAAATGGTACAGCAAGACTATAAAAGGTATCCAATTTTGGAAATGAACTGGATTGGAGATTTTAACCGTAAGATGATTATAGTGGTGAAGCAGATTGGTGGAGAGATAGGAAAGACACACCATACTTATCGGTATTTATTCGACAGGTCTAAGCCTTTTGAAAGAATGCCAATAAAATAAATATGCTTTTATTAGCGCATTTTTTGTGCATATAGATGATATTGGAGTAGTAGTATCCGAGAAATAATTTTGGTTTAATGAAAACAATTGAAAAGTCCACCCTAAAGGGGACTTTCGTTCTCCCCTTTAGGGGATGGGGGTGTTTTTGAAATCGCAATTTTTTTTTCATATTCTATTTAAACCCACGTTTTTTAGAAAAGGATAAATTACTCGAATGTCAGTAAAATTGGAGTAGAATGAGATCAACCTTCCTGCCTTTATGAAATCAGAGTTTCAGGATTTATTGAACAACAATCATAAGATTATTGCCAAAATCTGTCGGGCTTATACGGACAATTCTGAAGACTTTAATGATTATCAGCAAGAGTGCATTGTCCAATTGTGGCAATCTTTCGATTCCTTTAGAGGAGCTTCAAAAATATCTACCTGGGTTTATCGGGTTTGCCTCAATGTGTGCCTTTCTCAACTAAGAATAAAGAAAAAAAGAATTCCGACTGTAAGTGATGTAACCTTAGATGTCAAGGACGATACAGACTCGGCAGATGAGGAAAACCTAAAATCAATTTACAGTGCCATCAGGTTGCTGAAAGAGTCGGATAGGGCTGTGATACTCTTGTATCTTGATGATAAAAGTTACAAGGACATGGCAGAGATATTGGGGATAACCACTACAAATGTGGGGGCAAAGGTGAATAGAGTAAAAAATCAGTTAAAATCTATAATCAATGAAAGATTTGGACATTAAGAAAGTTTGGAATCAGGATTCAGGTGACAAATCTGAAGGATTTAATGCTGAAATGGTTGACAAAATCATTAACAAAGGGCCAGTCAATATTATCCAGAAGTTTGTCAACGCACTGAGGCTTGAGATGTGGGTTAATCTCGTTGTACTTACGGGCATAGGTGTTTACATGGCCTTGGAGTTGAAATGGGAGGTGGCTATGTTCTTGTTAATAGTAGATGCTGGGTATTTCATTTACTATAGGAGGTTGATAAAAAAACTGAGCGAAAAAACCATTGACAGCAGCGTGCTAGAATATTTGCAGACTGTTTATCGTATGGTCAACAAATTTATAGCCCACTACAAGGTCGTAAATGTAATCCTTGCTTTGCCCCTTTTTATGACCGGAATGTATTTTGCCAAGCCAGATGTTTTTTCTGAAAAGTATTTTTCTCAAGGTTGGTTTATAGTACTCTTGTTTGGTGGATTTGCATTAGCTATTTTTCTACTCTACTGGTTTTTACACTTTTTGTACGGAAAAAAAGCCAAGAAAATCCAGCAACTCATCTTTGAATTGACTGAAGATGAGTCACTTGATTAATCAAAAAAGATTGATGGTTTATTGAGCCAATGCCGCGCTTCCAAGTTGGTTTTTCAATTCCTTGTATGAAATGCCCATGTGAGAAGCATCGTAGGTGCATTCACCCGAAGAAATCAACAATACCTGAGGAGATTCATGGGAAATACCAAAGACGCTTTCGATTTGATTGGAGACATCTCTATGTGCAATCAGGTCTAGAAAATAAATTTCTACATTTTGCATTTCATCATCATTCCATGACCTTTCAAGGCGATTAAGTGCCATGCTGCTCACACTACATCGTGTGCTGTGTTTGTAAATTAAGATTGGATTGTCAAACGATTTTGATTTAATTTCCTCTAAAATCCCAACTTCAGTTAGTTTTTTCCAGTTCATATATTTTTACGTATCTTTATTCCTCATTAAAAAAAAATTAAAATTAAGCCATAATATGAAAAAAATACTTGTTCCCACCGACTTTTCGGACGTTTCAGGACATGCACTTGAGTTTGCGCGACAATTAGCTGAAAGAGACAATTGTCAAATACTCTTGCTGAACATCATCGAACATCCATCTGTTTCTACTTTTAACTCCATGGGAATTACGGGCTATGATCCAATGGAAAACCTTTTCATTAAAAAAATGATCGATACGGTGAAGGTCAAAATGGAAGACCTAAGGAATTCACCAGAATTTTCTGGGATTGATATTAAAACCAGGGTAGTAGTTGGAAACCCATTCATAGAAATAACTGAAGACATAGTAAAAACCGAAACGGACTTGGTGATCATGGGAACCGAAGGGTCTGAAGGAATGCAAGAATTGTTGGTAGGATCAAATGCTGAAAAGGTGATCAGAACTTCTGAATGCCCTGTGCTTACTATTAAGGCTAAAACCAATATTGACGATATCAAAAACATAGTATTTGCATCGGATTTTAAATCTCCGGGTGAAGGCATTGTTGCATATATGAAGGAAATGCAAACGTTGTTCAAGGCTAAACTAAGCTTGGTTACGATCAATACGCCTAATAATTTCACAACCACCCGACAGGATTTTGATACCATGGAGGAATTTGCCACTACAAAAGGCCTTGAGAATTATACCATGGATATTTACAATGATTTTCAAGAAGAAGATGGCATCATTTGTTTTGCCCAGGACATAGAAGCAGATATGATTGCTATTGGAACTCATGGCAGAACAGGAGTATTCCACTTTTTGTCAGGCAGTATAGCTGAAGATGTAGCCAACCATAGTAACAGACCAGTGTGGACGTTTAGAATTGAAGAAAAATAAGAAGGGCTTAAATGGCGAAAAAAAACAATAGTTTTAAGAATCGGGGAGGGAAAAAAGTGACGTTGGTTTCCGGTTTTGTGGGTATGACCAAAGACATCAATGAGTTGGGGAAAGCGCTGAAAAGTAAGTGTGGCGTAGGGGGGAATGTAAAAGACAGAGAAATACTGATACAGGGTGATCATCGTGTGAAAGTTGGAGAGATTCTAAAAAAAGACGGGTATAAGGTGAAAGTACTTTGAACTGTACATTCTGAGGAATGAAAAAGATTTAAAAAACCTTTGTCATAAAATATGGCAAAGGTTTTTTTGCTTTGGGTCATATTAAAGCCCATATGGTCTTTCGACTAACTTCTATCTATATTTGCAGAATAAAACATCATTTACTCT
>CAXBNB010000097.1:0-9310 GCA_963976505.1 uncultured Reichenbachiellaceae bacterium | reverse complement strand
GAGTAGGTCGTTGCCAGTTTATTATTTTCTACTTAGGTAGACTCAAAGCCTCAACGTTAGTTGAGGCTTTTTTTTTGTGGATCGTGTAGATTTCTATTCACTTTCCGTACTTTTGCGAAGTGAAAAGAATAGCAGCCATTTTAGCCATTTTTCTTTTGGTGTTGACATTGATGCCATGTTCTGATACTTTGAATAAAGATGAGTGTGGTAATGAAATACATTTACACAATCAGGGTGGACAAGAGAATCATGATGATTTAGATTTGTGCTCTCCATTTTGTAGTTGTGCTTGTTGTGGTAGTACTTTCATCGCTAAGACCAAGCTATTCGCTAGTACTGAATTCATTTCATTTCAATTGAGCAATACGCAGTATGCCAATCCATTTTATCAAGAGCATATTTATAATGTCTTTCAACCCCCGAGAGGCTAAGTTCAAACTGGATAGATTTATAAATTGATTTTACTCTTTGAGGTGTTTTCTTTAAAAAAAACACTTTAAAAAGAGGATCTCTGTACTAGGCTAAAAGGTAGAGATTGTTTTTTCTAAACCATTCCAGTTGTGATCAATATGATAAATCTTCTATGATCATTCAATATTAATTTGTTCATTCAATTTTTGATAAACCACAAGTATCATGATAGATAAATTAATGGCTTTTTCTATTAAGAATAAGCTAATAATAGCGCTGTTTGTATTGGCGTTAATAGCTTGGGGAAGCTATTCTATAAAAAAAATACCCATTGACGCTGTACCAGATATAACCAACAATCAGGTACAAATACTTACTCAGTCGCCAACTTTGGCAGCTCAAGAAGTAGAGCAGTTTATTACATTTCCATTGGAAATTGCAATGTCGAATTTACCGGATGTAGTGGAGATTCGATCTATTTCGAGGTTTGGCTTATCAGTAATCACTGTAGTGTTTGAAGAAGATGTAAACATATACCTAGCCAGGCAGTTAATTTCAGAACAACTCAAGACAGCTGAGAATGATATTCCAGAGGGTTTTGGAAAGCCAGAGTTGGCTCCTATTACGACAGGATTGGGGGAAGTATATCAGTATATCCTGCATACAACTCCCGAATATGATTCTGTCTATACGGACATGGATTTAAGATCTATAAATGATTGGTTGGTGATTCGGCAATTGGCTGGTACCAAGGGAGTGATAGAGGTGAGTAGTTGGGGTGGCCATTTAAAACAATATGAAGTGGCTGTAAACCCTGAAAAGTTGAATAGCCTCAATTTAACAATTGCAGAAGTATTTGCAGCACTGGAGAATAATAATGAGAATACGGGTGGTAGCTATATTGAAAAACAGCACAATGCCTATTTCATTCGGGGAGAGGGCTTGGTAAAGTCTATTTCTGATATTGAAAAAATTGTGGTGAAAACAGCCAACAATATTCCCATTTTAATTAGGGATGTTGCTGTAGTGCAATACGGAAGTGCAACAAGGTTTGGTGCGGTAACATGGAATGGTAAAGGAGAGGTTGTTGCAGGCCAGGCGTTGATGCTCAAAGGCGAAAACTCGTACAGTGTAGTACAAGCTGTAAAAGAACGGGTAGAACAGATCAAAAAATCACTTCCTGAAGGAGTTATAATAGAACCGTATATTGATAGATCAGAACTTATAGATAGGGCAATCGGTACCGTTTCTAAAAATCTTATTGAGGGTGGGTTGATTGTGATATTTATACTGGTTGTATTGCTTGGGAACTTTAGAGGGGGTCTTATTGTCGCTTCTGTAATTCCTTTGTCTATGTTGTTTGCGTTGTGCATGATGAATATGTTTGGTATTTCTGCCAACCTGATGTCTTTGGGGGCTATCGACTTTGGGTTAATAGTCGATGGAGCTGTGATTATTGTTGAAAGTATTGTGCATCGTTTGTTTGTGTTGCACAACAACAAAACATTGACCGTAAAGCAAATGGATACACATGTGCATGAATCATCTGTAAAAATCAGGTCATCAGCAGCTTTTGGTGAGATCATTATTTTGATAGTCTACCTACCTATTTTGGCGTTGGTGGGAATTGAAGGGAAAATGTTTGGACCTATGGCACAGACTGTAAGCTTCGCTATTCTAGGAGCTTTGATTTTATCACTCACTTATGTGCCAATGATGTGCGCTTTGTTCCTAAAAAAGGAAGTCAGACAAACTATAAGCATTGCAGATAAAATTATAGATAAACTACAAAAAGTTTATTTACCGGTCCTTAAGTTTTCTTTGAAAAACAGAATGGCAGTATTGATAGCAGTACTAATTTTATTTGGAGCAGGGTTATTTACTTTTTCACGTCTTGGAGGAGAGTTTATTCCCACATTGGATGAAGGAGACTTTGCGTTGCATCAGATTTTGCCACCCGGTAGTTCCTTGAGTCAAAGTGTTGAAGTTTCTGGTCAAATACAAAAAATACTTTTGGAAAATTTTCCAGAAATTGACAAGGTAGTGACAAAAATGGGAACTGCAGAAATTCCTACTGATCCAATGCCATTGGAAGTAGGAGATATTATGGTGAAAATGAAGCCAAGATCCGAATGGCGTTATCAAAACAGAGAAGATATGTTTGAGGCAATGGAAGCTTCACTTTCAGTAATAGCAGGTGTAAATTTTGAGTTTACCCAACCAATTCAGATGAGATTCAATGAGTTGATTTCAGGAGTAAGAGAAGACATAGCTGTAAAAATTTATGGAGAAAATCTTGATATTCTTTTTCAAAAAGGAAAAGAAGCAGAAAAGATCATCGCAAATATTGATGGATCCGGGGATGTCAAAGTAGAACAAATCGTGGGATTACCACAAATTGTTGTTCGATATGACAGAAATAAAATTGCCAAACATGGATTGAACATAAAAGAAGTGAATGACTTACTGCGATCAGCATTTGCTGGAAAGAAAGCCGGAATAGTGATAGAAGGGGAAAAGAGATTTGATTTGGTGATTCGATTGCAAGATAAATTCCGACATGACATTGAAAACGTCAGGAACCTGTATCTCACCTTGCCGAGCGGATCACAAATTCCTTTGGATGAAGTAGCGTATATCGGTTATGAAGAAGCACCTATGCAAATCTCCAGAGAAGATACCAAACGAAGAATCACGGTAGGAGTGAATGCCCGCAATAGGGATATTGAAAGTTTGGTCGGTGAGATACAAGAAAAACTGGAAACTCAGCTAAATCTCCCAGCAGGATATTTTATAGAGTATGGAGGTCAATTCGAAAACCTGATAGAAGCTAAAAGTAGGCTTTTAATCGCTGTACCTGCTGCTCTGATGCTGATTCTTTTATTGTTGTTTTTTACTTTCGGTTCGTTTAAACAGGCACTCCTGATTTTTACTGCAATCCCACTTTCTGCCATTGGAGGTATTTATGCCTTGTGGCTTAGGGATATGCCTTTCAGTATTTCAGCCGGTATAGGCTTTATCGCACTTTTTGGTGTAGCAGTGCTCAATGGTATTGTGCTTATAGGCTATTTCAATGAATTAAAACAAGAAGGTATGACTAATCTTTATGATCGCATAATGGAAGGCACTAAAGTAAGGTTGAGGCCGGTACTTATGACGGCTTCTGTTGCGGCACTAGGATTTCTACCCATGGCACTGTCTAGTACTGCTGGTGGTGAGGTTCAGAAACCACTTGCTACTGTGGTGATTGGAGGGCTGATTACTGCCACTATTCTTACCCTCGTTATTCTTCCGATTTTGTATAGTTTTTTAGAAAATTTCAAATTTAAACAGAGCAAAAAACCTTTGACTTTGGCATTGATTTTTACTGTAGCCTTAGGACATCAGAGTTTTGCTCAAACAAAAACAATTGGAATCGACGAAGCAGTGGAGTTGGCATTCCAAAATCACCCATCAATGAAAACTGCTACTCTGGAAATAGAAAAGCAGCAACAATTGGAAAAAGCGACATTCAATCCGGGTAAGACCAGTATTTCTTATGGACGAGGTGAGTTCAATGGAAAAACGGGAGATTCACAATGGCAGATTAGTCAGGATTTCAGATTCCCATCAGTTTATTCATCTCAGAAGAAATTGGAGAAAAGCAAGACCAATTTAAGTGAGGAGTTTTTGAACATTTCCAAAAATGATTTAGAGCGACAAGTCAGGATCAAATACGTTAAACTATTATTTGCTTTTGAAGATTTAAAGCTGTTCAATGAACTACAAGAAGGTTACTCGGAGTTCGCAGCTATAGCAAGAAAAAGGTATGATGTTGGAGAAACAAATTTGTTGGAGCTGACAGTTGCAGAATCAAAAGTTCAAAGGGTGACAATAGAGCGACAACAATCCGAAGCGACAATCGATGCATTACAGAATGATTTAAAGATTTTGCTAAACTCCGATGTGTCATTAATGGTAGATACCACAAAAACAATGAAGTTGGGATTGGAATTTGAGGAAGGCAACTCCACAGTAGCGAATCCTATGGTTCAATATTACAGGCAAACCATTACGGTAGCTGAAAACAACTATAGATTGAAAAAGGCAGACCGTATGCCAGATTTTTCAATAGGCTACCTCAATCAGGAAATTTTTCATCAAGGAGGGCATCAGGCTGTTAAGGCGGGTATTAAAATACCTATTTTCGACCGTTCGAATAAAGGAAAAATCAATGCGGCTAAACTGGAAGTTCAGATTTCACAATCAAGGCTTGAGCAAACACAACTTGAACTTGAATCCAAATTGAATCAAAAAATGCTCACCTATCATAAAAAGCGAATGTTGGTTGAATACTATGAAAAAACCGGTTCCGAATTGTCAAACCGAATGATCAATTTTTCTAAAAAATCCTATAAAAACGGTGAGATCGGTTATGTGGAATACATCTCGAGCCTTGATCAAGCCGTTACGCTCAAACAAGAGTATATAACAAGCCTGAGCGAATACAATTTGCTTGTGATTGACATCAAAAATTTACTCGGAGCTTACAATTAAAAAAAACGAACATGAAAACATATAAAAATATAATTTTCTCTTTGTTCATCCTATTGTTAATAGGATGTAATAGTAACACCAATTCAGAAAATGAGGATCATGGACATGAAGAACACGACGACCATGAAGAAGAATCCAACGATGAACAAGTAGCGTTACTGCCCAAACAAATGGAAGTGATGGACATTCAATTGGGGCAATTTCAGGAATTGAACTTATCCACAACGGTCAAGTCAAACGGACAGTTGGAGTTGCCACCACAGAACAAGGCCAGCCTAAGTGCATTGTTCGGAGGAAGGGTGAAAAGTGTATTGGTAATTCAGGGGCAAGCAGTCAAAAAAGGGCAGGTGTTGGCTTTGTTGGAAAACCCTAAATTTATAGAAATACAAAAGGAATACATCAATGCTAAGAACCAGGCTGATTTTTTTCAGAAAGAATATTTACGTAAAAAAGATTTGATCAAGGAGAACATCACTTCTGAAAAAAACTTTCAAAAAGCAGAAGTTGATTACTTTCAATCAAAAGGAATGTTGCAAGCTGCACTGGCACAAATGCAGTTGATTGGTCTAAATACATCTTCAGTAGAAAAGAATGGTGTTGTTTCGGCTATACCTATAACCTCTCCTTTAGAAGGTTTTGTCCGGCTAGTGGAAGTCAATATAGGGAAGTATGTGGAGCCTAGGGACGAGATGTTCGAAATAGTTGATAATGACCATATACACATTGATTTGATGGTCTATGAAAAGGATATTCACAAAGTGAAGGATGGTCAAAAAGTGATTTTTTCTTTATCCTCCATTCCTGAAAAAGTATTCAATGCTAAAGTATTTGCTGTTGGAAAATCATTTGAGAATGACCCCAGAGCACTAAAAGTACATGCAGAAATTACTGATAAAAATGCAGGGCTTCTGCCGGGGATGTATGTGGATGCAAGGATTGTTACAAACGATAAAAAAGTAATAGCGGTACCTAATGACGCCATTGTGACTGAATCCGGGTTGAGTTATATTTTCGTGCAAACCGAAGGAGAAAATCATGAAGATGCGCATGATTCTGAAGACCATCATGCACATGGAGAAGAGAAATTGGTTTTTCAAAAAATAGAGATCAATACTGGAGCAACGGATATAGGTTTCACGGAAATAGTACCGGCACAAAAGATTCCTGTCGATCCGGTTATTGTGATAAAAGGGGCATATTATTTGCTCGCCGAGATGGGTAAAAATGAAAGAGGACACTCGCATTAAACTTAATGTAAGTCATTTTCCTTTTTTTTCCTTTTTTTCGATAAAATTGCGATTGCTTTTTGAAATGCCATATATGAGTTACCGAATCATCTATTTATTACCATTACTATTTATTTTTGCTTGCCAACCATCTTTTGATGAGGCTGTCATTTCTTTGGAAAAATATCAGATCGAAGATGGATTTGAACTCAAGGTGATTGCTTCTGAACCATTTTTGGAAGCACCAGTAGTCATTGATTTTGATAGTAAAGGCAGGATTTGGACTGTAGAGATGCGTGGTTTTATGAGGGATGTGGAGGGCAGTTCTGAAGATCAACCATCAGGAGTAATTAGTATTCTAGAAGATCAGGATAAAGACGGGATGATGGATCATTCCAAAATATTTATGGACCGTCTGGTTATGCCAAGGGCATTGGCTTTGGTATATGGTGGATTGCTGTATGTGGAGTCTCCAAATCTGTGGTTTGTAGAAATAGAAAACGACAAGCCCGGAAAGAAAGTTTTAGTAGATTCAGTATATGCAGTTGGTGGCAACCCTGAGCACCAACCCAATGGCCTAATGCTTAGCATTGACAATTGGATTTACAATGCCAAATCCAACTCCAGGTATCAAAGAAAAAATGGAAAATGGATAAAGGAAGTTGCCGCTATGAAAGGGCAGTGGGGGATAACTAAGGATGATTTTGGTCGGTTGTATTACAACGACAATTCTACTCAGCTCAAAGGCGATTATGTACTACCAAACCTGATGATAAGAAACCGTTATTTTAAGTCCAAAAGCGGAATCAACAAAACATTGACCACCAATCAAAAGGTATATCCTTTAATTGTAAACCCAGTAAACAGGGGATATATCCCTGGTGTGTTAAGAGAGGATAGTTTGCTTGCCAGGGTTACTTCAGCGTGCGGTCCATTGATATATAGGGGAGGACAGTTTCCTGCGGCTTATGATCAAAATGCATTTGTATGTGTGCCTGAGGCCAATCTGATCAAAAGAAATATTCTTTCTATTACAGATGATGGTGTGAGTGCCAAACAAGCTTGGGATGACAAGGAATTTCTCGTTGCGTCAGATGATGCTTTTCGACCCGTAAGCTTATTTAATGGCCCGGATGGAGCCATGTATATTGTTGACATGCATCGAGGAGTGATTCAGCACAATGCTTTTTTGAGTCCTTACCTGAAAGAACATATCAAAAGAATGCAATCCGATACCATTCTTGGTATGGGTAGAATTCTAAAAATTCAACATCAAAATCAGGAGCTTAATACAGTTCCTGATTTTGATAATTTATCGGCATTGGAGCTGGTAAAATTGTTACAACATAAAAATGGTTGGATAAGAGACAGGGCTCAGCATTATTTGATTTATAAAGACCAACAAGAAGCAGTTGAAGAATTAGAAAAAATGATGATGGATAGCTCTGAACCACTTAGTCAGATACATGCCATGTATGTGCTAAAAGGATTAGAAAAGTTAACCTTTGAAAATCTAATCGAAACAGCTAAAACGAGTAGTCCTGAAGTTTGTGCCCATGTTTTAGTGTTATTGGAAGTACATGCTGGATACGATAAGGCAGAAAAAATGAATCAATTGGCAAAAGAGCTGCTTGCAAAAAACAATACTTCCATAGACCTCTATTTAAGTTTCACATTAGGTTCTTGGGGAAAAGAATCCGAGAATGAGTTTTTTAAAATGTTGAGTTATTTGTCTTCGAAGTATGATGATAAGCCACTTTTTCAAGAAGCAATCATAAGTGGGTTAGGAGAAAGTGAAGTAGAGTATATTGATTTTATTGAGAGCATGAATATCTCATCAGGAGATTATTTTTCTGATCATTTGGGTCAGACGATTGAAAACAAAAAGAATGAAAAAGTAAATTCTATATTTTCTCCTTTTACTCACCACGATGATGCCAGAACCAAAGGAATGAGGTTTTATAAAGGCATTTGCTCTGCTTGCCACGGCATAGATGGGCTCGGTATTGATGGTCTGGCTCCTCCATTGATGGAATCAGAATATGTTACAGGGTCGGTTGAGAAGTTGGGGCTTATTGTCTTGCACGGGCTTTATGGCCCGGTACATGTCAATGGTGAGTTGTACGAGCTCAATGGTGTCATGCCGGGTTTGGTTAATAACAAGACTTTGTCTGACAGAGATATAGCAGATATCATTTCTTTCGTTACAAATTCATTTTCTCGAAACCCAAGAGGCATCAATCCTGATCAGGTGAAAAAATTGCGTATGAAAAAACCGCTGAAAGCTGCTGGATACACCGAAGAGGAGTTAATGGGTATGGAATAACTTTCAAAAAAAAGAACTACTCTATACCAATAGGTTATTTGAAGCTCATTCTTTAGTTTCGTCTCAAATATTGCATTTCATAAAATGAAGTTGACAACTCGACAAAAAAAATATTTATACTGGCTGGTTTCAATTGTTTCCATTGCCACTATTACCGTTTCAGTGTACCATTCACTTGGAGGGTTTGAAGAGATTAAGGTTGTGAAATCTAGCAATAATATTTACAATATAGCCGGTAAGGAATACAAGGGAAGGGTTAAAAATGATTCTGTCAATATAGTTTTTAATGAGATCAGATCATTGGTGATTGCGGGAAAAATAAATGGTGAGATGTGTGTCATCAATTATCATGATGAAGGACTTAACAACAATGAAATACATCAATTCATTGGAATACTATTGGGTGATGAAATTTCAGAAATACCTGCTGGACTCTCTGTGCGTGAGATTAAATCAGCAACTACCTTTAAAGTAGGTTTGGGCATGCACCCTACAGTTATGCCTAATACCGAAAAAATTGAAGCCGTAATCCAATCTTATGCCATTGAAAACGGCTTTGACTTGGAAGATTACACCTTGGAAATTCTATTTCCGGATAATTCTGTGATGGTAGAAATGTTCGTCAAGTAATCCAATAGCAACTTAAGCTTCAATTGTATCTTCATTTTGAAGTTGCTTGTCATACAATTCCTTGTAAGAACCATTTTTGGTGATTAACTCTTCGTGGGAACCATTTTCAATGATTCTTCCTCCATCGAGCACTATGATTTTGTCTGCTAGTTTCGCTGAAGAAACGCGATGAGAAATAATG
>CAXBNB010000096.1:0-9327 GCA_963976505.1 uncultured Reichenbachiellaceae bacterium | reverse complement strand
TTTCTCCAGACGCAGCAGCTACTATTATAGCTAGAGGTTTGTGCGAAAAAACTGTAGTGGACACATTCCATTCAATAGCGTTTTTCAAACTTCCCGGCAAACTAAACACATATTCAGGAGTACAAATAATCACTCCATCAGCTGATTGGATTTTATCCCTAAAGTCCTTTACCAATAATGGAGGATTTTCAGTATCTAGGTCCGGATTAAAATGAGGTAATTTATCAATCCCATCAAATACATCCACCTCTAATGTCTCTTTGTACAATTCTGATATCAGATTTAGAATCATCTCATTGGATGATTCTTTCCTAGTACTCCCGGATATGGCTAATATTTTTCTTTTACCCTTTGCCACTGATTGAAATGAAAATACCTAAGATTTAATGCTGATGAAATGTATCGGATACAAAGCTCAATACCACTGGAAGTGATTCTCGCCAATAACTCCAGCTATGTCCTCCATTTCTTACTCTATACTCATGAGGAACATTCTTTTTTCGCATCGCTATATGTACCAGGCTATTTCCTTCATAAAGAAAATCATCGTCACCACAGTCTATAAACCAACGCACCGATTTTAACTCATCAGCAGGCATGTCATTGACTAATGAAACTGCATTGTGTTGTTGATAGTAAGGCTCAATCTCCGAGTCTTTATACTTCTCATTGTTTTTGGTCAAACGATCTTTGAATTGATCTATAGAAAGTGCACCAATATAAGCACTCAATGGGCAAGCAGATGAAAACATATCAGGACGGTGCAATGCATACATAAATGAACCTCCACCTCCCATGGAAAGTCCTGCCACTGCTCGGTAACGTTTATCACTCTTGGCACGATATGTCTTTTCTACATAAGGAATCAACTCATCAAAAAAGAAATCTTCATACTTCCAGTCTCCGCTGACATCATTAAAATAACCTCGACGACCTGTATTTGCATCCGGCATCACTATGATCATGGGTGTCGCTGATCCATCTTTTATAGCCTGATCCGTTATCCGCAACACTTCCCCAAACTGAACCCAGCCGGTCTGATCATCTCCGGCACCATGCAACAAATAAAGCACAGGATAACTCCTTTGAGACGTATCGTAATCAGGTGGTAAATAGATAGCAAACTTGCGTTCCATTTTCAGAATCTTACTGGTCACAGTGAGTGCATCAAACACTTTTCCACTTTGACCGAAGCAAGTCACTGATAGAAACAAACCAAGACATAAGAGAGTCAAACGATTTTTCATAATTGTAGCTTTTCAATTGCGATTGTTATTCCATTCTAGAAATGGAAGGATTCGCAATATCAGTTGGTTTGCTCAAAAGAGCAACAAGAGTAAAATTTATTGCTCTATACTTATGCTACCGATGATTTGAGGATGATTAAAGCTCGTAAACGTCTTTGAAGTCTTCTTTGGTGGTACCTGCGCTAAAGTGCCTTATGTTGTAAGTAAAAGTCAGCATGAAATAGCGCTGTAGCACTGTGGACTGACTGTCTTCTAGGTATAACTCTGTAATACTTCGATTGGCATTGTTATTTTGTTTAAGTAAGTCATAAACGTTAATACTTATTTCAGCCAAATCATTCTTCAAGAATTTCTTTCCTGCACTCATATTGAACAATAAGGAGGAATTGTCATAACCTGCTGACAAACCAGTGTTTAGTTGATGCCTCAAGTTTGCTCTATAAACAAACCCATCTAAAAATACCCAACGATACTTCAAACTAGTTCTGTGATTATAAAAATTATTATTAAGTGTTGGACGAAGTGAATTTTGTGCTATGTTGTAACTTGACCCTGTTGATATATTAAAATCCAAGTTTTCACTTATATTACTGTTTAGAGAAACTCCCATTCCAAACTTACTCGTATTAGAGTAATTGACTTGGTCATTGATTAATCCGGGTCTTTTGTAATAACTCAATCCTCCTCTAAAGTAGATGTTGGATTTGATAGTTTCCAAAGGTTTTCCATAACTCATATAGGACCTAACATAATAATAACCATCCACATTGGCAGGACGTGTCAATTGAGACCCTTCTTCCAAAATAATTCCATCAGCAACTTCGGTCTGCTCTTCAGCAATAAAAGTGGCATTTGTAATTAAGTCTTTGGTAAATGAAGACTCTAGGGAGGCATAAAGTGATTTACCTGAGTCTTCGTTGTTGAACCAAAACCTTGCTCTTCCCCAATGGGAGTACGTCTGTTTCAAATCTGGATTTCCAGCTCTCAACTGCAGAGGGTTTGTATTGTTGATGACGTCTTGAAGTTGACCTACTGAAGGCTCATTGGTCCAGGTATTATAATTCACCTCTACCCTTTTGTCTTCGGAAATCTTATAATTTATCCTAGCTGATGGCAGAACACTTTTAAATACACGGTTTTGATCCATTGCTTTAGGAAACCCTTGATGGTTTTCCATATTGGCCACTTGGTATTCAGCTTCCACTTGAAGTTTTAACTTTTCAAATTTATACTGATAACCCAATTCTGTACTCTGACGTAGGTACTGGCTTTCGAATGTATTGCTCAATGCAGTGTCAATCCTGGTATATTGCAAATCTTCTCCTGTATTAAAGGTCAGTTGATCCGAATCATCTATTCTATTTCCAACCTTGTACTCCAATTCCATCATACTATGTTCTCCAACGGGTTCAGTATATGACGTATTGACACTCCAAGATATCCCTGTTCGATCCAAGGTAATTTGCTGATCAATAATATTCACACTGTCACTTTCCGAATAGAAATAATTTTCCGCGTACCTCGTAGCAAAATCTTCATTGGTGTGCCAACCGGTATGAATTCCGGTTGTCAAGCTACGTCCCTTTTTCTTAAATTTATGGCTGTAATATAGGCTGTTGCTGTAATCGTAATCTTTGTATTTCCTTACAGATTTATTCTCTGTAGCGTTTACAAGTTCGCTGGCTGAGGTTGTCAGACCAGAAAAATCATCATTGACCCTTTCATTTTCAAATTTGACGTTCGGTCGCATAATAAATCGATTGTTATCGTCAATTTTATATTCTACTTTCAAGCTAACTCTATGAAGTGCGGCGATTCTGTTTACATAACTTTGTTGAGTGTAAACCTGACCCGAATCAGAAGCTACAGCATAATCCCGATACTTATTTCGACTCTCGTCATTTTCCTGCCTTGAAAACTGATAGCTGCCATGCAGCTCTAATTTTTCATTTATATCTTCACTAAAGTTTATTCCAATGTTATTGGTTTTTACCAACCCATTCTGAACCCTGTTTTCACCAAGGGTGTTTGGATCAGCAGAATAATCTATCATATTGATGTTGTTGCTAATTCCAGTAACCGTTACCCTACGGTCATTATTGAAGAAATTGATACTTGATCCAGCCTGATACGCTTTGTCATCACCGACACCAACAGTTGCTTTACCAAACCTCCCCCTTCTTCTATTAGGTTTGGTTACTATATTAATGGTCTTTTGTTGCTCTCCATCGTCAAAACCACTCATGGCAGCTTTGTCACTTTGTTTGTCAAAAATCTGAATACTGGCAATCACCTCTGCTGGTAAATTTTGTAAAGCAGCTTTCACATCCCCGCCAAAAAAGGGCTTCCCATCCACCAATATCACCTGTACATCCTCTCCATTGGCCTGAAGTTTACCGTCCTGTATATTGATGCCTGGTATTTTCTCTACCAAATCCTGAGCAGATGCATCGGCTGTCGTCTTGTACGCTCCGGCGTTGAACTGGGCTGTATCTCCTTTTTGCATCGCAGCAATCGGTTTTCCAACTACCTCTATTTCATCCAACAACTTGGTGCTTTCTTTAAGCAACAGTTTGCCAAGATTAGTATTCTTTTGGAGGTCAATACTTTGATATAAAGTTTCAAAACCAACAAATCCTATCTTTATCAAATAAGCACCTGCTGCAACTTCTGAAATTTTGAAATTGCCATCATAGTCACTAATACTTCCCTTAACCATTGTGGAATCAGTCGGATTTTGGAGTACCACTGATGCCCCTGGGAATGTCAATCCATCAGCTGCACTTTGCACCTTACCTGAAATGGAGAATGTTTGAGAAAATAATGATGTAGAAAAACACAAACAAAAAGCAACTAAAAACAAATACCGCATTAAACTAAACTCTATTAAAAAAAATATCTTAAAAAGATTCACTTTCACCTCTGTTCATTCAACAAAACGACTGTTTTATTGAATGAACAATAAAATCGTTTGCTCAGCAAATACCAAGCCTAAAACAATTTATTGCAAATTTAAAAAAGGAATCCATTAAAAATTTTACAAAAGAAGGCAAATGATTGACTCCTTTCTCCTTATATCTATTGAATTATGCTCCCTTTCTTGTTCTTGGTTGACGATTTAGTTGGTTTTTTAGGCTTTAACGACTTTTTAAAGATGGTGTAAAAAAGTATCAGAGACATTCCAGAAATCATTACCAAATTATACCACTTAGGTTCACCATCCTGATACGATTTCAAGAATTGTAATGTCGCTAAAACAACAACAAGAAATCCACCACCTATTCCCAGCAACCTCAAAGTCTTAATACCCATAATGTTTTAATATTTTTTTATTGATTTGTAATGAGAATGTTAAGTTGATGGTTGTGAAATCTCCCATTGGCGAAATTTTTCAATATCGTCCTTGATGCTTTGATACACCCAATACACAATGGCAGCATCGTCAGTCAGGCCTAATCCAACAATAAAGTCTGGAATAAAATCAAGTGGAGTTATAAAATATATGAGCGCACCGACGGCCATGGCACTTGACTTCAATGGAAAATCTTTATACTCTCCTGAAAATTGAGCCTTCACCATTCTGATCATTAAACTGACTTGCTCAACTAGCCCACGTAATTTATCATTTTTCTCAACGACAGTTCTCAGCTTGTCAGCTGACTGCCCCAGCAATTCTTGGACTTTGTTCTTGTCCTGCAAGAGTGCTGTAGCCTTATCTTTATATTTTTTAAAATTTATATCTTTAATGTTCATACAATACAAATATATAATATGATTAAATTAATAGTCATAATAATTTAACTCCAAAACTAATCTCACAGTTGTGCTAAAATTCATTTTGTTGCTTTTCCTTTTATCAACCTACGTCGAAAGCTGTCTATCTCAGGACTTCCTTCTAATGTCTAGTCTGGGAATGGGTAAAAGATTCATAATATATGAAGGAGATGAAATAAAATTTCGCCTGGAAGGAGAAAAACATTTTAACACTGAAATCATAAAAAAACTTAAAGGAGACTCAGTTGTCCTTCAAAATTCTTCAATACATATCAAGGACATCTCAAAAGTTGACATCAGAAAATACAATGAGCATAGAATGAATCCCGACATTCTAGCTGGGGCTAGTGTTATTGCTGGAGCAGGATATTTTATTGTGGATCAATTCAACCACACAGTAGTAAAACAACGGGGCTGGGATGTCAATGGAAAAGTAGTGAGAACAAGTGCCATTCTCATGGCAACTGGAATCATTATTCACAAAACAAAACGCAGGTATTTCAAAGTGAATAAGGCAAATAAGATAAGCATTGTCACCTTTTAAAAGTCAACTTCTATTTCTTTAAATCTTATTGGCTTATTCTGTATTCATCGACATATAATACAAATAATAATATTTCATCAACAAATTTGTATGTACGATGAAAATTAGATCGTAATTTCAATATTTGTAATACAAGTTTTGCTAATTTAGATTTTATGAAAAAATACACCTTTCTAATAACAGGAATTATTTGCCTCTTGGGCTTTACCTCACAAGCGCAAACAGTACACCCGCTACCCGATACACAGCCCTTGACTTGGCAAGGTGATATCGCTTCCATGCTAATAGACTCGTGTGATGCTTTTCTGCTCAATGAAATCGAACATTCAATTGATAAAAGAGGAAAATATTGGGACAGAAATTTTTCTTCTCCAAAAGCCTATGAAAAATCTATAGAGAAGAACCGCAGCTCCTTTGCAGAAATAATTGGAATCAAAGAGCAACGTACTCCTTTCAACAATCCTGATATATTGAGCAAAGTAGCTGAAAACGCTATATACAAAGTAAATAATGTGCGTTGGCCTGTATTTGGTCAGGTCTATAGCGAAGGACTGATCGTAACTCCAATCAAGACAAATACATTGAATGCTGTTATTGTGGTGCCTGACGCGGATCAAACGCCAGAAGAGCTTATGGGTATTTCTGGAAATCTTCCTCTGGAAAAACAAAGAGCAAGGGTATATGCCGAAAAAGGGTTTACAGTGCTGATCCCTGCTGTGATCAATCGAGAGACATTACACGGAAATATTATCAACCGTGAATTCTTATATAGGTCTGCATTTGAATTGGGAAGACATATCATTGGCTATGAAGTTCAAAAAATACTTGCTGGTGTAGATTGGTTTACCTCTTTGGGAATTGAGAATATTATGGTATCAGGTTGGGGAGAAGGAGGCCTGCTGGCATTTTATGCCGGTGCTGTTGATACCCGAATAGATGAAACTATTGTTGCGGGATATTTTGCTTCAAGGCAAAATGTATGGCAAGAACCTGCCTACAGAAATGTATTTGGGCTTTTGGAGCAATTTGGAGATGCGGAGATTGCAAGCATGATTGCTCCAAGAAAATTAATCCTAGACACAGAAAAGGATGCCCCTATGATTGTAGTTCCTGCTGGAATGAAGGGTAAGCCCGGCAGACTCATGTCTCCACCATCACAAGAGGTTGAAAATGAAATTGATCGATTGCACTCGTTGACATCAGGTTTGGATTGGAAAATTTCCAAACAGAAAACACAAAAACCAAAAGGGTTAAAAACTACGACATTTCAGCTTTCTGATGCCAATGCCAGACACGCCCGATTGATGAACGAGCTGGATATGCACAGTCAATGGTTGCTAAGAGAAGGGGCATATACTCGTAAAGCATTCATGTCAGGCATCAATACCGAATCACTAGAAGCTTTCGAAGAATCATTAAAGCCATACAAAACCCATTTCGCAGAAGAAATCATAGGAAAATTTGACAAAGCACTGCTCCATCCAAACGCCAGAACAAGAAAAATAGACATTGGTAATGATAAAGTAACAGCGTATGAAGTAGTTATGGATGTATTTGAAAACGTTTTTGCCTACGGAATATTAGAAATCCCAAATGACATCAAACCAGGAGAAAAAAGACCTGTGGTAGTCTGCCAACATGGCCTAGAAGGAAGGCCTCAGCACACCATTGGAAAGGAAGGTTTTTCTGGCTATAAAGCATTTACTACTGCTCTTGCAGAAAAAGGGTACATCACTTTTGCCCCACAGAACATTTACATATTTCAAGATCGGTTTAGGACATTGCAGTTCAAATCCAACGCCATTAAGAAGACCCTCTTTTCTATCATGATCCCACAACACCAGCAAATCACCAACTGGCTGGGTAGCTTGGGTACGGTGGATAAAGATCGAATTGCATTTTACGGGCTGAGCTACGGCGGGAAATCTGCCATGAGAATTCCTCCACTAGTTGACAACTATTGTCTTTCTATTTGCTCTGCGGATTTCAACGAATGGGTTTGGAAAAATGTCTCTAACAGGAGCCCTTATAGTTATGCATTTATGAATGAATATGAAATCTTTGAATGGAATTTGGGATCAACTTACAACTATGCTGAAATGGCTACACTAATTGCTCCTCGCCCATTTATGGTAGAAAGGGGTCATTATGATGGCGTATCATCTGATGAAATGGTGGCCTATGAATATGCGAAAGTCCGACATCTCTACAATGCCCTGCTCAAAATTGGAGATAGAACAGAAATAGAATTTTTCGACGGGCCACATTCCATCAACGGAAAAGGCACGTATGAATTTCTAGACAAACACTTGGAATTTAAAAGCAAAAAAAACGATTGAAGTTTCTTTAAAGGCCTTGAGGTTCTAATTCTTCCAAAATCAAGACGGATCTATAGATAGTATCAAGCTATTCCGTTTTTATTGGGTTTAACTGCCTGACCTTTATTTAATTTGCGCCATGATTTCAATTGGCAACCTTTCTTACTACCTGGGCAGCCGGGTTTTATTCAAAAACGCATCTTATCACATTAAGCCAAAAGCCAAAATTGGTTTGATTGGGCTAAACGGGACAGGTAAATCTACCTTACTCAAATTGATCGTAGGAGATTTGAAGCCAGATGAAGGTGAAATCAGTAAGTCGAAAGAGTGTACCATAGGTTTTCTAAATCAGGACATGCTGTCTTTCCAATCGGAAGAAAGCATACTTGCAGTAGCCATGAGTGCTTTTCAGGAAGCATTGGACATCCAACACAAGATGGAAAAAGTATTGCATCAGATGGAGACCGCCTATGAAGACAAGCTGGTGGATAAGCTCACCAAATTACAAGAGAAATTTGATGCTCTTGATGGATATACATTACAATCAAAAGCAGAAGAAGTATTGGAGGGAATTGGATTCACTACTTCTGACCTCAAACGGCCTCTGAAAGAATTTTCCGGAGGGTGGAGAATGCGGGTCATATTGGCTAAGCTGTTGTTGGAAAAACCATCATTGCTCATGCTCGATGAACCTACCAACCACCTTGACATGCCATCTATCCAATGGATAGAAAACTACCTGAAATCCTATGAGGGTGGCGTAATCGTAGTGTCTCACGATAGAAAATTCATCAACAACACCGTAACCACCATAGTAGAAGTATCAGGTTCTAACCTTACTGGATATACTGGCAACTACGACAGCTATGTAGAAGAAAAGACAATGTGGAATGAATTGCAAAAAAATGCATTCGAAAATCAGCAGCAGAAAATTCGCCAAACTGAGCGGTTTGTAGAACGTTTCAGGGCAAAAGCAACGAAAGCCAAGCAAGTACAGTCTAGAGTGAAAGCACTAGAGCGAATGGATGTAGTAGAAGATGTGATTGATGAAAATGCAAAAGTCAATTTCAAATTCAACTTTGGGCAAAAATCCGGCAGACATGTTTGCATCATTGACAATGTATCCAAGTCTTATCCCGATATTGACATTCTAAAAAAAGCATCCGCTACCATCAGTCGTGGAGATAAAATTGCATTGATTGGTGCCAACGGAAAAGGTAAGTCCACGCTGCTCAGGATCATCAGTGGTACGGAAAAAATAGATGGGAAAGTGTCTCACGGCCACAATGTGATTCCATCATTCTATGCGCAGCATCAGTTGGAATCCCTGGATATCAACAACGAGATCTTAGATGAGTTGAAGCAGTTTGGAAGTAACAAATCGGAACAAGAACTTAGATCCGTACTCGGTTGCTTCTTATTCACCGATGAGGAAGTATTTAAA
>CAXBNB010000095.1:0-9346 GCA_963976505.1 uncultured Reichenbachiellaceae bacterium | reverse complement strand
CGTGCGAGATATCGGTCCCTGGGCTGAGGCCCAGATGCGTCCATTTTCCAATGCATTCAGTTGATGTAGCGTCTCACTGGCTTGCTCTATTGCACCTTTTGGGGGAGCTGTCAACCAAGTCAATTGCGAAGCATCCATAATGCCCCATTGTGCCATGTCTAATGCCAGAGAAGCTAGGTCTGCCTCCAGGATTTCCGGGTTTCTGTGTTCTGCCATTCTATCGTTGGTGGCTTTAGACCACATGCGATAGCAAGTGCCTGCACTTAACCTACCAGCTCTTCCTGCACGTTGGTCTGCAGAGTCTCTGGCGATTTGCACTGTTTCGAGTCGAGACAATCCTGATTTCGGATCGAACTTGGATGTCCTGCCAAAACCAGAATCAACCACAACTTTTATTCCTTCAATGGTAAGACTTGTTTCTGCAATCGAAGTAGCCAACACTACTTTTCTTTTGCCATTTTTATCAGGTGTAATCGCTGCAAATTGTTTTCCTTGTGGCAGTTGTCCATAAAGCGGATGGATCATAAATCCACTCAATTCTTTTTTAAGTATCTCTTCGCATTTTTTGATTTCTCCTTGCCCGGGTAAAAAGACCAATGTATCTCCTTCTTGCTCCCTTACAGCTTTTATCACAGTTCTGGCAGCCATTTCAGGAATCATCCTCAGGTCTTGTTCTCCAGTGTATTTGATTTCCACAGGGTATTGCTTGCCCATACTCTGGGCTACCGGAGCTTTCAGCATTTCTGTCAATTGTGGCATGTCCAGTGTGGCAGACATTATCAGTATTCTCAGGTCAGGGCGTATTACATCCTGTGTCTCCCTGCATAATGCCAAGGCTACATCGGCATGAATACTTCTTTCGTGGAATTCATCGAAGATCACCATTCCAATACCTTCAAGGGTATTGTCACTTTGGATCATTCTTGTAAGTATCCCTTCTGTGAGTACCTCAATTTTGGTGTGTTGGCTAATTCGGTTTTCAAATCGAATTCTGAAACCTACAGATTGCCCTGTGTCTTCTCCTAAAAGGGAAGACATTCTTGATGCTATGGTCTTTGCTGCTAACCTTCTTGGCTCCAACATAAGAATTTTCTTTCCTTCTAACCACGACTCATTCATCAGAGCCAATGGCAGTAATGTGCTTTTGCCAGCACCGGGTGGTGCATTGATTATAAGGGTGTTACCTTCTAGTAATTGTAGTTTAACTTCAGGGATTATATCCTTTATAGGAAGGTCTATAGAAAATGCGTCAAAGGACAATGGGTTAATTTTTCGGAAGTGTTAAGAGTAGTTTCATAATTATAAAATTATTCAACTACCTCTTTTTACTTCTCAACATAGGGATAAAAATGATTACTTTGAATCAGTGACTAACACTTCTTCTTCCTCAGATACTACAGCTTCTTTCTTCACAATATGAAGTGTAAACTGTTTGTCCATGGTAAATTCATAAGTCGCAGTTTGGGTTAACTCAGCGGCTTTGTTAGATCCTTGTAAAATCACCAATAAGTCCTTCGCTAATGATGAAGTTCTGATATCATTTACTGATTTACTGTCAAATACGCTTAACACAAATGCATATCCACCTTTTTCTTTGGCGTTTACATTATGAAATTCATGTTTGGAAAATTTGTATTCCTGAGGCTCATTTTCTGAGTCTATCATCAGTTTCAGAATCGCCGGACGATACTTATTCCATAGGTATGCGTACCGGTGAGTAATCGTTGAATAATTTGTCATAGAGCTTACTTTTTTAATGGGTAATGTTCAAAAATTAAATTCAGGTACCTTTATGATCAATAAAACAAGGGCACCATTTCATGTTTTATTGTACCGAAAAACGGTTGTGAGCGAGGAGATATTAATTAATCTACCAAAAGGTGATGATTGTTAACACCGTTGCAGTTCTGCAAACAGAGATTCCAATTCGATGCTGGATTTGTTAAGCTTAATTCCTAGCTTAGTAAGCATGGATTCTTTATTCCCCTCTTCAAAAATAAAGTCATCGTCGTTAAGGATTGGAAACCTCATTTTCAACATAACTTTCTGCTCTCTCCAGCTTCTTAAAATATTCATGCGTGCAAGTTAGCAATAAGCGAGCAATTTTCAATAGTATTCAATCCTATAATAGGCTAATTTGGGACAAAATGTAAGATTAGGAGTTTTACGCTACTAGATTTTTGATTATTTACACTAATTCGGTCATGTTGAACTTAACGGTAGGATACATATTAGTGAAGATTCAGGACAAGGTGTCCATTAAGATTATATCTTTGCAAAATATATTTAGAGTATGAAATTTGATCAGTATTATATAAACGAGGGTATAAAAACCAGTATTTCAAAACTGGGATATAAAAAACCAACAGATATCCAATTTAAGTCCATTCCACCCATTTTAAAGGGAGAAGATGTGCTGGCAATAGCACAAACAGGAACGGGTAAAACAGCTGCATTTGCGATTCCTATACTGCACTTGCTACAAGAAAGAAAAATAGTAGGGCGCCCTGATGGGGTGAAGTGTCTGGTGATGGCACCTACACATGAGTTGGCATTACAGATTGATGGAGTTTTCAAAACACTAAGTCAGTACATTCGAATAAATTCTTTTTGTATTCATGGTGGAGTGGATCAAGAACCACAGATTCAACAACTAAACAAAGGAGTAGATGTATTGATCGCAACACCTGGGCGTTTGTTTGATCTGGTTAGTCAAGGAGCTTTAGATCTCAAGCGAGTTGAGATTCTGGTGTTAGACGAAGCGGATCACATGTTGGATTTGGGTTTTATCAAAGACATCAAAGACTTGATGCGTCACCTTCCTAAAAAGCGTCAAACATTATTTTTCTCGGCCACCATTCATGAAAAAATAAAGAAACTGGCCTATTCATTGGTTTCTAATGCCATACGGATTCAAGTATCTCCTAAAGATCCCGTAGCTAAGAACATTGAACATGCTGTAGCATTTATCGAAATGGATGACAAACGTTTCTTTTTGGAAGACATGATAAAAGACAGCCCTGATAAAAAAATGCTGGTTTTTGTTCGGACCAAGGTAAGAGCAGAAAGAGTGAAAAAGGCTTTGGAAAGGGTAGAGATACTCTCTGATACCATCCACAGTGATAAGCTTCAGGAAGAACGAGAGCGTACCATGCAAAGGTTTAGAAAAGGGGATGTAAAAATCCTGATAGCCACAGATGTAAGTGCTAGAGGCATTGACATACCCAATGTAGAATATGTAATCAATTATGATTTGCCAGAAACTGCTGAAAATTATGTTCACCGTGTAGGTAGGACTGGTCGTGGCAGTCAAAAGGGGCAGGCCGTTTCATTTTGCAGTACAGAAGAAAAAGAACTTCTCTCTGAAATCGAAGACAACATGGGCAAGCCTATTGGTAGAATTGATATTTCAAAAACTGATTACCAATTTACCCTCAACATCTCTGATGCCAAGGCAGACAGCTGGCAGACACTGTTGAAAGAAGAAGAAATTGACCTCAAAAAGAAAAGAAAGAAAAAGAAGAAAAAGTAATATCGTTATTCCCTAAGCTGGTTTTTCTTTCTTCTTAGGCCTTGGGCCTCTTAAGTGAATGATGAGTCCGTTGAGAAAATTACGGAGTATCTGATCTCCGGCTTCTACATATTTAGGATGGTCTTCATCTCTAAACATATCTCCAAGAGCTCCTTTCGTGATTTTAAAATCTACCAATTTTAAGATGTCTATGATGTTTTCATCACGCAACTTATGGGCAACCCTTAGTTTTTTAAGTATATCGTTATTAGTAAGCATATCTTATTATCAAGACACAAACTTACATTATTCCACTTTGAAAATGTTCTATTGAAGCGCAATGATCTTGCTAAAAATAAAAAAGTAATTACCGCTTATAGTATTGACCTTTTCTAAATGCTCCTGACATGGCCAGCGGAATTTCAGCTTCAGCTTGGACGACCATTGCACGGGCTTCCTGTACTTTGGCAAGCATCTCTTGTTCAGCTGCAACGGCCATTGCGCGTCTTTCTTCTGCTTTTGCTTTTGCCACGTTTAGATCTGCTTGTGCCTGATCAATTTGAAGTTTAGCTCCGATATTGTGTCCGATGTTAATGTCAGCAATGTCAATGGACAATATTTCAAAGGCTGTACCTGCATCAAGCCCATTGGCCAATACGGTTTTGGAGATTTCTTCTGGTTTTTCGAGTACTTCAAGATAACTTTTAGTGGCACCTATTCTAGATATTATACCCTGACCCACACGTGCCTGAATGGTCTCTTCTCCAGCTCCACCTACAAGTTGTTGTAAGTTGGTACGGACAGTTACCCTAGCTTCAGCGATCAATTGAATGCCATCTACGGATACTGCTGTGATGGAAGGAACAACGATTATATAGGGTGTAACTGATACATGTACTGCTTGCAACACATCTCTACCTGCTAGATCTATGGCTGTTGCTTGTTGAAAGTTCAAGTTAAGATTTGCTTTGTCCGCCACGATCAATGCCTTAATCACTTTTTCAAGATTTCCTTGAGCGAGGTAGTGTGTTTCAAGTAATTCAGTAGTAATACCTTTTATACCAGCTTTGTAAGCCAATATAAGCGACCTAACAATAAGTCCTGGAGGGACTTTTCTGAATCGCATGAAAACCATATCGATCAGGCTGATTCTAACACCAGAAAAGATGGCGGTAATCCAAAGGTTAACAGGAATAATCAGAAAGAAAATCCACAGTCCAATCAGGATGACTCCAATGGTAATGATATTTGGTATTGAAATTAATTCTTCCATATAATTGATAATTCGTCTGGAAGTTACCGAGAGTTATTAGCCTTTTTAGCTAATTTATGAAATATAATTTTCATGGTTTACCTACAGCTGTTTTGGAAACTGGTTTCAGTGGCTAAGTGAACTTTTCAAAACAGAAAATGCTATCCCATTTGGATGTAGAAAAACAGTGTAAATGAAATTAAAAGTGCCTTTTATGCCTGATTTTCTGCTTTGGCAACTCTAAAATACCACCGAGATGCAGGTAAAATACAAGCACCCATAAGAGCTATAAATAAGAAAGCCCATTTCATTCCAATTGCGTGTGAAAGAAATCCTATCAAAGGAGGACCAATGAGCATGCCTACGACGCTGTAGGTGGAAATAATAGAAATCGCCATTCCTGGAGAATATTTCTTAGATTCTCCAGCCAAGGAAAATGTAATGGGAACTAACACAGCCGCACCAATTCCTACCATAGAAAAACCTATGATTGCTGGAACGAAAAAAGGAAAAACAGTAGCTATAAGTATTCCGAAGGTGATTAATATCGAACTTATGAGGTAAACCGTTTGCTTTCCTATTTTGGATATTACTTTATCCATAAACCACCTAGAAAGGGCCATACACATCATAAAAGTAAAATATCCAATTGTATAGAGGTCCACATTGATTACTTCTTTGAAATAGATGCCACTCCAATCAAACATGCCACCTTCGCAAAAAGAGGCAAACAATATTATCAGACCCAATACCAACAAGGATTTGTCGGGTTTGCCAATTTGAATCTTTGATCCCGTAGTGGCTTTATCACCCGACGGCAGGTACTTAAATGTAATGATAGCTGCTGCGACAAGAGTGATGGCTGTCCAAAAAAGATGCATGCTCATGGAAACGGACAACCAAATCAGGGATGTGGTCAAACCTACACCTACAATTCCTCCGAGACTCCACATCGCATGAAACGAGCCATTTATGGGTTTGGCAAAGGATTTTTGAAGCATTACCGCTTGGGTATTCATAGCAACACCACCAATACGAAAGGCTAGAGACAAAAAGAAAAGTGAAATACCCAAATCAACGATGCTGGTACTCATACCAATGCCCATGATAGAGGCACATTGCACTACCATAGCTACGATAAGGGGTGGTCTATTGTCAAAATTGCGGTTGATCCATCCGGATATGGCAAGACCGAGCAATGAACTGAATGGCATTACCAATAGGAGCGACCCAATCTCAGCATCATTGAGGTCTAGGATACGTTTGATGTCTGGAATACGGGAAGCCCATGTGGCAAAACTGATGCCTTGGATGAAAAAGAATATGCATACTGCAATCCTCTGTCTGTTTGCAAAAACTATTGAATCGGGTTGTGTCATTGATGCCTAACAATGCTCTTTTAAAAGCAGGTGTAGTTATTTTGGCGCAAAGTAATTTGAAGCCTATCTAAATACCAAAACAACCTCATTAATAGAGGTCTAATTTGATGGTTAATTTGGTGAACTTCATTTATTCTTCTGTGAATTGAATAAAACTGAAGTGTGAATAACTAGTAAATAAAAAATAGTCTCCAAACGAAACTTTTTAAAATCATTTAAGTATAGGGTATAGTACTTTGTATAACATAATACCTTCTATAACATGAAAAAGTTTTTTGTATTAATACCCATGCTCTTGTTAATGCTGTCTGTAACCGCTCAATCCAAAAAGGTAAAGGAAAGAGACCTCAAGGGAGTTTGGAAACTGGTGATCGATATCGACAAAGAAGAGATAGTCGATGAAATAGACGAAGAAGACAATGTGTTTGCTCGTTTGATTGTCAAATCTGCCATTGGCTTTGTGGATGGCATTTTGGAAGAACTGGATATCAGGTTCGAATTTGAACCGAATAATCGTCTAAAAGTGACTGTCAATGCCTTTGGAGATGAAGAGGTGGAATATTCCAATTGGCACATCAATAAAAATGGCGAACTGATTATAGAAGATTCGGATTCGTTTGATAGTGATGGAGACTATTGGTTATTAGAAGGCGATGTGCTCGTAGCTTACGATAAAGGCGATGATACAAACAAAAGCAAAGTGTACCTTGTCAATATGGAATAAGTTCAAGCACTTGTTTGTACTGTAAAGGAGGGATCAAGAAAGGCTTTCTATTTTATGCACCAACAAGACAAATCCTTCGTCGAGTAACAAATAACCTTGGTCATAACAATAGCGGTATTCTTGTCCAGCCTTGGTTGTGTATGTATTGGTGCAATACTCCATATCAAATCCATTTTTCAAGAGCTTGTCTTTATGGGTTTTGGTTTTACCAGTGGGGTTGAGTTCCAGTAATATTCTTCGATTTTTCCTCAAAATGTTATTGACATTTCTAACGTAATTGGTGGCATCCGAATTGACTTTATTGTTGGAGGCATTTCTGCATGCATCTGAGCAAAATTTCTTGTCAATCCTTCCGAAGATAGGCCGACTACACTCTGGGCATGTTCTGTTTTCAACTTCTTGATTCATATAGTAAGTTATTGATATAGTGAGACATATCCAATAACAAACGACTACAAACGGATATTAAGTGACTACAAACATTTAAAAACCGAGTCGTTTTTCGGCTTTTCACATCCTTTGTCCTGTCAAACGACAAATTCATCTACCATCAGGTGAATATCATTACAACTAAATTTTAATAACATGTCAACTTTAAAAAACAAAGTACAGCTAATTGGTAGATTAGGTAACGATCCGGAAGTAAGAAATTTCGAAAGCGGAAAAACAATGGCTACATTCTCCATGGCCACCAATGAAGTCTATTACAACAGTAATGGAGAAAAAGTAGAAGATACACAGTGGCACAACATTGTGGCCTGGGGCAAAAAAGTGAATATAATAGAAAGCTATCTCAAAAAAGGCAGTGAAGTGGCTATAGAGGGGAAACTCGTCAATCGCAAATATGACAAAGAAGGGGAGACCCGTTATGTGACTGAGATTTCACTGAATGAATTGCTGTTTATGAATAAGAAAGATTGATTCATCTTAACACTAAAGACCTGTTGAATGGAGTTGTAAATAATTTGCAACTCCATTTTTTAATACTACCCTTGATTTCTCTATTTACCGCTTTGGCATTTTTGTAATTCCGCCATTGCTCTTTCAGCTTCATTTTGAGCGAGCAGTGCTTGAGCAGCATAATGTTCTGCTTGCTCCGCCTGTATTTGCGCTTCTTTTTGGCATTTCTCTATCATTTCATAATTCATTTCAGCTTCTACTTTTAGCTTATCGCCTTCAGCTCTTTCTATTTGGGCTACTACTACATAGAAGAGTATGATTGCCGCCTCAATGGCTATGATGATTTTTGCTGTTTTGTTCATGATGAAATTGTTATTTACCGCTTTTGCATTTTTGCAGCTCCACCATTACTCTTTCTGCTTCTTTTTGAGCCAATTTTGCTTGAGCTGCGTTTTCTTCAGCTTTGTTTTGAGCTTCTATTGCATCAGCTGCTTGTCTTTTGGACATTTCACTTAGCTCCATGGCTTCTTCTTTTAAATCTATCGTTATAGCCGCTAGCTTTTCTGCTTCATTTCCTTTTATTCGAACCATGAGAATTAAGAAAACACATAATACAACGAGAATTGAAATAATGATTTTGGCAGTCTTGTTCATATCTTTGTTTATCTGTTTGTTAGCAAGTTAATAATTTTCACTAAAAAATAACGAAAAAAGGAAACGCCACGGTGTGGGTTGCATTCAGGCATCCTTAAGTGAAATAATAGTATTATAAATGGACTTTACTGCTACTTTTGTCTTACACATCCGTTAGAGAATTATATGAAAAAAATGAGTATCCTATTATTAGCATTTTCAATACTGGTGCTACCATCTTTTATCGAAAAAGTAGATGATGAATCTGGGTATGAGCTCACATTGAAAATGTTGAAAAAAACTTCCGCTATTAGTTCTTTGACCTACACACTATCCAAGGAGGAAAGGATAGAAGGGGAGATGTTAAAGCAAATATCCTTTACCAAGATGGAAAAAGTACCGTTTCGGGTATATATGAAACAACTCTATCCTCAGGAAGGAATGGAAGTATTATTTGTTGAAGGGGAGAACAATAATAAAGCAGTAATTAATCCCAATGGATTTCCGTGGGTAAATATAAAATTGCACCCAATGGAAGGAATCATGCGAAATGACCAGCACCACACCATTTACCAATCGGGATTCGATCATGTAGTTTCTATTTTAGATTATTTGGTGAAAAAATACGAGTCAAATATCGATGCTTTGGTAAAGTACGATGGGATTGTGCAATATGACAACAGGGCCTGTCATTCCATCTCATTCAACAACCCTAATTTTGGTTACATCGATTATACCGTGCAAGAAGATGAAACACTTGAAACGATTGCTGCCAAATTCAAATTGAGTGAGCACATGATTTTGGAGAAAAATCGCAAAGTGAAAAATTACGATGATGTTTCAGCCGGACAGGTAATCCTCATACCAAATGACTACTCACCAAAACTGATGTTATACATTGACAAGGACGAATTGATTCCTCTGAGAATGGATGTGTATGATGATCA
>CAXBNB010000094.1:0-9365 GCA_963976505.1 uncultured Reichenbachiellaceae bacterium | reverse complement strand
TAGCTACAAAGACATTTCTGCCCCTCTAAATATTAAGAATGCGGCCATTCATTACCACTTTCCTACCAAGTGTGATTTGGGTGTGGCTGTGGTGAACAGAAATAGAAAAAGTTTTGCTGCTGCAATAGAGAAGTGGAGTAAGGAATCTCCAGATGTACAGTTATTAAAATTTATTAAGATATACGAAGACAGCAATGCTTCAAATATGGTATGTTTCATGGGCGCATTTGGGTCGTCTTACGATAGTTTGCCGCCAGAATTACAAGCGGTATTGACTACATCTGGCACAGAGATCAGGCAGTGGCTCAATCAACTATTGAAAAAAGGATTGGAACAAGATGTATTTAAATTCAGTGGAGAGATTCAATTATATCCGCTTTGTTGGCCTCCTTGATTTTGAGTAAAGTAACAGGTCAAAACATACTGACCAATGTACGTAGTGTAATAAACAGAACAATTTAGAAAATTTGAGAAATAAGCTTACTTATTGATAAGTGTAAATCAGAATATGTATGAGTGAAATTAGAGTAGTTGTGACAGGGTTGGGGGCATTGACTCCTATAGGAAATACCGTAGATGAGTTTTGGAACAATGCCATAAACGGAAAGAGTGGTGCTTCGGCTATCACTAAATTTGATAGCACACATTTTAAGACAAAGTTTGCCTGTGAGCTTAAGAATTTCACTCCGGAAAAATACCTTGACAGAAATGAGATTAAGAGAAGTGACTTATTTACCCAATATGCGCTTTATGCTGCATCAGAAGCTTTGAATGATAGCGGACTGAATTTGGATTCTATTTCACCTTTTGATATTGGCGTAATTTGGGGATCGGGACAAGGAGGAATGGATACTTTTGAAAAAGAAGTTAAGAGCTATGTCGCAAATGACTTCAAACCACATTTCAGTCCTTTCTTCATACCCAAATTGATTTCCAATATGGCTTCAGGAATGATCTCGATTAAATTTGGTTTGATGGGGATCAACTATACTACTGTTTCTGCTTGTGCTACGTCCAACTCAGCCATCATGGATGCTTACAACTACATCAAGTTAGGAAAGGCAAAAGTTTTCGTCACTGGTGGTTCGGAATCTCCGATTAGTGAAGCGTCAATTGGTGGTTTCAATGCGATGAGGGCCATGTCCACAAGGAATGACAGCCCGGAAGAAGCTTCCAGGCCTTTTGATGTGAATCGGGATGGGTTTGTGATGGGAGAAGGAGCCGGTGCTTTGATCCTGGAGGAATACAACCATGCCAAAAAGAGAGGCGCTAAAATATATGCGGAAATAGCCGGAGCATCTATGACCGCTGATGCCTACCACATTTCTGCCACTCACCCTGAAGGACTGGGCGCAGCAAAAGCAATGGAATTTGCATTGCATGAAGCAAAATTGAATCCTGAGGATGTGGACTATCTTAATGCACATGCCACCTCTACCCCTGTAGGAGATGTGAGTGAGATCAATGCCATTATGAAGGTTTTTGGTAATAAACCCGACAACCTGAAAATCAGTGCTACTAAATCTATGACAGGCCATCTGTTAGGAGCGGCTGGCGCAATAGAGGGTATATTGTCTATTAAATCCATACAGGAGGGAATAATTCCACCAACGATAAATATTTCAACTATTGATCCTACGATCCCTGAAAAACTAAATATCGTCACCAATACAGCCCTAGAAACGGAAGTGAATGTTGCGTTGAGCAATACCTTCGGATTTGGCGGGCACAATGCCATTGTTTTGTTTAAAAAGATGAAATAGGACCTAAATCCTGTAAGGTTTTCAAAACCTTGCAGGATTAATTCTGCTTCGTTATGAACAATCTGTCATTGATGTCTAACATAGCCACTTTCCCGTCTTTTCTGCACAGGCAGAAATCTCATCAAGGGATTTGAAAACATTTTAATACTCCATTGTGAGCTATTGATACAAAGCCGGATTAAGAAAAAGATGTCATAAATAAAGTGTCATTTAAAAGTTGATGCTTAATTTATGCATAATTATTAAGTAATAATTACTTAATTTTACAGTAATTATGTTTGAGTTTGATGTAAACAAGAGTAAATCAAACCTGGTTAAGCATGGAATTGATTTTGAAACAGCTGGTAGGCTTTGGGTTGATCCACAGAGGATCGAAATCCCAGCACGCACAGTTGATGAACTTAGGTCTATGCTAATTGCCAAAATAAACGACAAAGTTTGGTCCGCCATTTTTACTCATGTAGAGGAAAACATCAGGATAATTTCAGTACGTAGAGCAAGAAAAAATGAAGAAGAAATCTATTACAGCATCTGAGTTGGAAAAAAAATTCGAAAAGGGAGAGGATGTTATTGAACATTTTGATCTAGCTCAGGCTACAAGACCTGGTCATCAGCCCCGTCGTGTTAGTGTGGACTTTCCAGAATGGATGGTCAGTGGATTGGATTCAGTAGCAAAACGACTTGGTGTCACCCGACAAAGTGTGATCAAAGTATTTATTTCCGAAAAACTAAAAGAGGACAGTCTTTGAAAATTGGAATACCTTCGAGTTAAAACCTATCCCTGAAAAACTCAATATCGTCACGAATACTGCTCTCGAAACTGGATTGAATGTTGCGTTGAGCAATACCTTCGGCTGACACCATGCCATTTATTAAAAGGTGTCAATAGGAAATTTAAAATTATTATAAATTTAAGCAATGCATATCCGAATAATTCAATTCGTCACTTCAGTGGTTTTCATATTGCAGAGTATATTCATTACATCTTGCAGTATAGAAAATGGAACATCAAACAAGCCAAATATTGTCATTATAAATGTGGACGATTTGGGTTATGGGGATCTCAGCTGTTACGGTGCATCGAAGGTTCATACTCCTAATATTGACCAACTTGCCAAAGAGGGTTTGAAGTTTACAGATGCCCACTCAGCATCGGCAGTGTGTACCCCTTCACGGTATGCTTTGATCACTGGAGAATATCCATTTCGCAAAAAAGGTTTGTCCCATCCTATTTTCCTTAAGCACCCTTTGGTTATTGATACCACCCAAAAGACTATTGCGAATGTTATGAAAGATGCAGGATATTCAACGGCTTGTATTGGCAAATGGCATTTAGGTTTTGGAACAACTGCACCTACCAATTGGAATAAAAAACTAAAGCCTGGACCTATTGAATTAGGTTTTGATTACTATTTTGGAGTACCTGTAGTAAATAGCCATCCACCATTTGTATTTGTAGAAAACCATGATGTTGTGGGTTTAACCCCAGACGATCCTTTTGTGTATGGGACAAATGCAGCAACTCAACCATACCCGGAAAAAATGGGTCTCAATCAAATTGGAGGTGCTAAAGCCGCTCATGCCCTGTATCAGGACGAAAAAGTGGGTACAATATTGAAAAATAAGGCTGTAGAATGGATGAAAAAACAAAAGGAAAAACCTTTTTTTCTATATTATGCTACGACCAATATCCATCACCCTTTTACACCAGCTCCTCAATTTAAAGGTACTTCTAAAGCGGGAAGGTATGGAGATTTCATGCATGAACTTGATTGGATTGTTGGGGAAGTACTTAATACTTTAAAAGAACAAGGAGTAGAAGACAACACACTGGTAATATTTACAAGTGATAATGGAGGCATGCTCAATCAGGGAGGGCAAGAAGCGTGGAAATTAGGTCATCAGTTGAATGGCGAGTTGCTGGGATTTAAATTTGATGCCTGGGAAGGAGGCCACCGGATTCCATTTATTGTGAAATGGCCTGGAAAGGTTCAAGCTTCAACATTGTCTGATGTGTTGATTTCCAATGTTGATTTAATGAGGACTTTGGCTGAAATTGTTCAACAACCATTAACATTAAAAGATGCTAAAGACAGCTATAATTTTCTCCCTGCACTATTAGGTAGTAAAAAGGAAATACGAAATGAACTGGTTATTAGTCCTTGGAGTGAGAGTCACATATCATTACGAAAAGGAAAATGGATGTATATAGGAGCGAAAAAAAATGGCGGGTTTAATGGCCAGAAAATAGGAAGCCATAGTTTAGGAGGCCCTGCTGCCCATAAACTCACTAATCAAGTAAATAGTGAAATCGAAGATGGCAAACTAAAAAATACTGCTGCACAAGAGCAGCTTTATGATTTAGAAATAGATCCTTTTCAAAAAAAGAATTCGTACCACACATATCCAGACATTGTTGCTGAGATGAAAGCAGAACTAAATAAAATAATTAATTCCGAACGAACAGCTCCGTCGAATTGAAATGAGTACAAAGTAGCATTCTCAATCCACGAAATTCACATAATGCTCCCACTTGGCTATCACGGATTTGAAATCTTCAGGTAACTCTGAGTCAAATTGTACAAATTTATTGGTAGAAGGATGGATGAATCCCAATGATTTGGCATGTAGTGCTTGTCTAGGAATGATCTTAAAGCAGTTGTCCACAAATTGCTTGTATTTGGTGAATGTCGTTCCTTTCACAATTTTGTCACCGCCGTAAGTTGAATCGTTGAAAAGCGGATGCCCGAGATATTTCATGTGCGCACGGATTTGGTGCGTCCTTCCCGTCTCCAGATTGCATTTGATCAGACTCACATACCGAAGATTGTTCAGCACTTCATAGTGTGTTACTGCAGTTTGGCCATAATCACCATCTGGAAAAGGAGCGGTAATTCGTCTGTCTTTCAGGCTTCTGCCAAGATTCACATTGATGGTGCCTTTTTCTTCTTCAGGCTCTCCCCATACGAGCGCATAATAAGTTCTTTCTATTGAGTGGTCAAAAAATTGCTTTGCCAGATGGGTCATGGCTTTTTCTGTTTTGGCAACCACCAAAAGACCGGAAGTGTCTTTGTCAATCCTATGAACCAGACCGGGTCTGCCATCATTGTTGGGCATAGTTGGCAGGTTTTGAAAATGCCAAGTCAAAGCATTCACCAATGTTCCAGACCAGTTTTGATAGGCAGGGTGCACTACCATGCCCGGTTCTTTGTTCACTATCAAAAGGTCATCATCTTCATAGATGATATTGAGAGGAATTTCTTCTGGAATGACTTCAGTATCGCGTGGAGGCTCGGGAAGCGAAACAGTGATCACATCATCGGGATGGACTTTGTAGTTGGGTTTGATTTCTTTGTCATTGACCAATACGAACCCTTCTTTGATGCCGCCCTGAATTTTATTTCTGGTCACATTGGGCAGCCTGTCCATCAAAAATTTATCAATCCTCAGCAGGGTCTGATTGGGATCGGCTACTATCCTGTGGTGTTCGTATAATTCGTCTTCTATTTCCTCGTATTGGTTCATGTCTGCAAAATTAGCCATTAGTTCAAAGCCTTGAGGCAGATGTAGGAAAAATATACCTGTTTTATGAAAAGGAAAGTATTCTTTCATGCGATACCTAACTCCATAGGCATGACAAAAGAACCAACGAAACTTGTTACTTCTTCGGAGTAGATTTGATAATTGAATGACTTGAAACTTGTGAGGCATCTAAAAGCAGGCTTAAATTGCGGAATGTTTGAAAATGGAAAGCATATACCACTTCAAAAAATAGAAAGCTCATTTTTGAAATCGAACGGAATAAATCTATATGTGAAACGAGAAGATTTGATCCACCCCACCATTCCTGGAAATAAATGGAGAAAATTAAAATACAATTTCAAAGAAGCTAAAAAACGTGGACATAAAACCATCTTGACTTTTGGTGGGGCATTTTCCAACCATATAGCTGCAACGGCTTCAGCAGCAAATGAATATGGTTTTTCATCTATTGGTGTCATTCGGGGAGATGAATTGACCCCATCGTCTAATCCCACCTTGCAACGGGCGCATGAACTTGGAATGCAACTCTATTTTGTTTCCAGACAAGACTACAAAAACAGAAATGAATCTGACTTTCTAAGTGAATTGGAAAGCAAATTCGGAGATTTTTACGCCATTCCTGAGGGAGGGTCAAATTCCCTAGCAGTGAAAGGCTGTGCCGAAATAGTATCTGAAATAGAGATTGATTTTGATTACCTCGTAACAGCAGTGGGTACAGGTGGTACTTTAGCGGGGCTTGCCAGTGGTCTTGATGGAACAAGAAAGGCACTTGGTATTTCTGTACTGAAAGGAGCGACCTATTTGGATGATGAAGTTACAGCATTAATTGCTTCGCATAAAGAAATCGGAATTAGAAATTGGGAAATAAACCACGATCATCATTTAGGGGGGTATGCCAAATTCAATGACCAATTGATAGGGTTCATCAATGATTTCAAGATTAAAAATGGTATTCAACTTGATCCAATATACACAGGAAAAATGATGATGGCTATTTATGATTTGATTGGACAAAAATATTTTGAACCCAACACTAGAGTTGTTGCGTTGCATACAGGGGGTTTGCAAGGAATTGCAGGGTTCAACACCCTACATGGAGACTTAATTAAATATTAATTTTGAAAAGAAATATTACAAATTGGTTGATCATAATACTGGCTTGGGAACTAGCCAGCATTATGTTTACTTTCATAGGAATCTCTTTTTTTCAAACGATCATGGGAGTAGTTGAAATGCAGCCGATTCAATTACAAAATAAGTTTTTTCAGTATTCTACTTCTCACCTTCCTTTGATTGAGAGTGCTTTATTTGGATTTTTTTTTGGCAACCTGTTTTATGTCATACATTGGGCTACAGAAAACACTGCATTAAAAAAGAGATCGTTTGGACAGGTAGTATGCATTCAAAGTATATTGTATATTCTAGCTTTTATTTTGGTGTTTTTTATGGTTTCATTTGTGATGAGCCATATTGATGTATTTCCTTTTGATGATTATCAAAAAATGCTGATGATTTTTCAGGAATTTCCTCCAATTTTATATGCCTTTTTCTCTAATTTTTTAATAATAATTATCATCATTAACTTTTTCATAGAAGTAAGCAAAAAGTTTGGTCCGGGAAATTTATGGAATCTTTTCATTGGTAAATACCATAGTCCTGTGGTAGAGCATAAAATATTTATGTTTTTAGATCTTAAAGATTCAACTGGCTATGCAGAGAAATTGGGTCATATCGAATACAGCCGTTTGATTCAAAGTTGTTTTTTGGATTTGAATACCATAGTGAGAAAACACAATGCACAGATCTATCAATATGTGGGGGATGAAGTAGTATTGATGTGGGATAAAGAAGACAAGAATGCAGCCAGAGAGAGTATCCGATTGTATTATTCATTTCATGAATTACTTTTAAAAAAATCAGATAAGTACAAAAGTCGTTATGGTCTAGTGCCTGAATTCAAAGCCGGCATCAATCAAGGGTCTGTTACTGCTGCTGAAGTTGGAAGTATAAAACGAGAAATTGCCTTTCACGGAGATGTGTTGAACACGGCTTCCAGAATACAGAAAGTTTGCAATCAATACAAAAAGAATTTACTGGCTTCAGAATCTTTCGTAGAGTTGCTCAGCGAAGTGGATGAATTTGATAAAGTGCAGATTGGATACATCGCACTGAAGGGTAAAGCCATTCCAATAAATATTTACAGCGTTGAGTTGATTAAATAAGAATCAGCTTTGGAGGAAAACTTCTACGAGCTGGTTTCAAGTTCAATTCAACACCGAAATTTATAAATATTCTATATTTGCTTCGGTCAGAGTATTTCGGTACAACGACCACCCCCCAGCGCTGCAAGTTCTGGGATGTAACCAGATTGCTTCAAGTAGTCTGGTTACTAATTAAAACCCGTTTCCGAATTTAATTTGGGGACGGGTTTTTTATTTGATTTTAAGTTGAACTCAGGAAATAAGTGACAGATTGACTAAATGAAGAAACGTATTGGCAAAAGCCTTCTACGTGATTGTTTTGGAATACGATGCTGCTCAGAAACCTTTCAATATTCTATATTTGCATGGGTTGCGGCAATCAAGTTGTCAAAACCACCTTCTCAGTGCTACGGTACTGGGATGTAACCAGATTGCTTCAAGTAATCTGGTTACTAATTAAGCTTGAGAATACAGACAGTATTTTAAAATCTGACACAAAATAAAAAAAGCCACTTCAGCAATGAAGTGGCTTTTCTAGGTTTTATAACCCTTGATTTATTTGTTCTCCTTCTCTTTGTTGAAGTCAATTACTATTGGAGTAGCAATGAAAAGAGAAGAGTAGGTTCCGATCATTACTCCAATCAACAATGCAAAGGAGAAGCCTTTAAGGTTTTCTCCTCCAAAAAGGAACAACACAATTACTACGATCAATGTGGTGACAGAAGTAATCATCGTTCTGCTGATGGTATCATTCAAAGATTGATTGAACACCTTTTTCATATCTGATCCTGCTTTGATTGCAAGGTTTTCCCTGATCCTATCAAATACAACCACCGTATCATTGATGGAGTAACCTATGATTGTCAGCATCGCTGCAATAAAGACTTGATCTACTTCAAACGAAATTCCAACCAGATTGGCTATGGCAAAAGCAGACAGTACAAATAATGTATCATGGAAAAGGGCGATGATCGCTCCAAGTCCAAACTGCCATTTTCTAAACCTGATAACAATGTAAAGGAAGATGGCAATTAAGGCAAAAATCACAGATTGGGTAGAAGCATTTTTGATGTCATCTGCTATGGTTGCTCCCACTTTTGATGAGCTTGCGATGGTAAACTTACTGACATCTAACTTTGTATCATCCTGAATATACTCAAGTGAGGTGTGCGAAGTAACTCCTTTGACCAACGCAGCTTTTACTGCTGCATCTGCTTCATCAGACTCATCACCAATCATATAACTTGTCGTTATTTTCAATCTGTTGTTTGCACCAAAAGTCTTTACTTCAGTACCTTGATTGTCAAACGATTCGGATAATGAAGTCTTAAGGGCAGATGGCTCAACAGGATCAGTGAAAGCGACTACATAAGACCGACCTCCTTGAAAGTCAACACCCAATGTCAATCCTTTAGCTATCATTGCTATGATTCCAATACTAATAAAAATAGCAGAGAAGGTGTAGGCCATTTTTCTTTTTCCGATAAAATCGAAATTGATATTTGCCAATAGATTTCTCGAAATTGGACTATCAAATGAAATCTTACTGTCTTCTCCTTTTTTACTCATCCACTCTACAAATACCCTAGTGATGAATACAGCAGAAAAGAATGAACAAATAATACCAATCATCAATGTGATGGCAAAACCTTTAACCGGTCCTTGTCCCAGAGAATAAAGAATAATACAAGTCAATAAGGTAGTAACGTTGGCATCCACGATAGAAGAGTATGCCTTTTTGTAACCAGATGAAATGGCTTGTTTTACTCCAGCACCATTTTTCAATTCTTCTCTGATCCTTTCAAAAATCAGTACGTTGGCATCAATGGACATACCAATGGTAAGCACAATTCCTGCG
>CAXBNB010000093.1:0-9366 GCA_963976505.1 uncultured Reichenbachiellaceae bacterium | reverse complement strand
ATACATATATTTTCGTAGGTCGTGAATTCAGGGAGTAGGTTATGAAATTGAAAAACAAAACCAATCTCAACGTTTCTGAATGCGGCCAATTGATTCTGAGAAAGAGATGCTATTGATTTATCGTTAATGGACAATGACCCTGAATCAGGCTGGTCCAAAGTTCCTAGGATATGAAGCAGTGTACTTTTTCCAGCACCGGACGAACCGACTATAGAAACAATTTCGCTTTTTTCAATAGCTACATTGATTCCTTTCAGAACTGGAAGATCTCCATAGGACTTTTTTATATTTTCTGCTTGTAGAATCATTTATTGACAAAGCAGCAAATATATTGATTCTCTTTTACCACAAAGAAAATTAACAGATATAAAATGGCGCATCTAACTGTAGAGGTTTTTACAGCAAGTCTAGGTCACAAGCTGAGTCTTTTGAATTTCTTTTTTTTGCCCCAGAATCTTTATTTCATCAACCATCACGAAATTGAATGGCAAGCAGAAAAAGCTACTTAAATCTTCTCCAGATTCAAACATGTCATTGTCACCATCTTCATAAAACCAATTCACCATTATCTTTTTTCCATTCCTGTGCATCAACTCAAGCTTTTTGAGGTATATAAACAAACACTTAGACGAGCTTGTATTAAAGTACTCAAATGCAATATTGGTCTTTAATGTATGGTAACCTTCGGACATAAACTTATCAAGGCTGTCAAAAAGGTGATCGTAAAACTTAAGGGGATTTTCAGGGCAAGACCTTCCTCTCATATCCATTAGCCCCTTCTGAGGATTGAAGTAAATAGAAGGGGACACTCTCGTTGGTCTAATAAAATATCCATTCATAGCTGTGTGAAAAAAACTTTTTTATAAATATCACTTGATGGTTGAAGTCAATTACAAGCAATATAAATATTTTTTAGAAATATTTATTTCATTTGATAACATAATATAACTCTCTTTAATATTTAAAAGAATAAACATTCCTATTTGTCAAAGCCACGTCATTTAAGTTTTAAACCACTTAAAACTTCTGAAAGGTACTATTGACAGTGTAAAACACAAGTAACTAGTGCATGTTTATAACATGATTAATAAGCTAATAAAATAATTTGCAACAATGAAAAGCCATAGTATCTAAAGAGGGTAACCACCAATTTTAGTATAGTCTTTGTCCATAAAGTCCTCACTTACAGTCTGCTTGAATAAACTAAAATTCACAATACTTATTTATATACACTTTCCGTTTCCTAGATATCTTCATAGATTTGAGAAGTCATATTATTCTCCGAACAAAATGAAAAAACATATTTCCTTTTTCCTCTTCCTATTTTTACTTAATTCACAAACTACTATTGCTCAATATGGAAAAAACTGGGCTGCCTACCCAATGGATTCTCTCGAAGAAGTTGTTATTAAATCTGGAAAAAACTGGCTGCCATTCATCGAAAAGCTTTCCATGGACTGTGGGCTCTATAGGCTCTCAGCCGGCAGTGAAGATGTACAAGAACCACATAGACTAGATGAAGCATACTATATAGTGAAAGGAAAAGCGACTCTAGACGTGCAAGGCAAAAAACAAGATGTACAAAAAGGATCGATAGTTTACGTTCAAGCCAATGCAAATCATAAGTTTGAAAACATTATTGAGGATCTGTTGGTATTGGTATTTTTTAGTAAAAAACACCCCAAACCAAGTAATGATCCTTTTCAATACTTCGACTATGAAGTACTGCTCAAAGAAGGGCACCCAAAATTCAATACCACCAATTCATTTTTAATTGCGCCTACCATGAACTTTGGTCTCTCTATGATGCCACAAGTAAAAAATGGACATGAAATGGTAAAACACAAAGTGGATGAGTTTAGCCTTGTAATGAATGGTAAGGGTAAATTTGCTTTAGGTAAAAATGACACTGTAAATGTTGTGCCAGGCACTTTTCTTTATGTAAAAGACAAAGTTCCTCACCAATTCTTAGATCTGGAGGAAGATTTAGAGGTCTTGATAATGTTTGAAAAAGAGTAGGATCAATTCCCTATTAAGGTAAGCACCAAATTTCTGTTTCCACCATAATTACGATGCTCACAGAGATAGATTCCCTGCCAAATTCCCACATTCAGGTTACCTTTGGTAATCGGAACGTTGACTGAGCTACCCAATAACGAAGCTTTGATATGCGCAGGCATATCATCAGAACCCTCCATTGTATGTTTATAGTAAGGAGCATTTTCCGGAGCAAGTTTATTGAAACCAGCCTCCATGTCCATACGCACTGTAGGATCTGCATTTTCATTAATCGTCAAACTTGCTGAAGTGTGTTTGATAAATACCTGCAAGGTTCCTATTTCGACGGTTTTCAATTCAGGCAATTCACTCAATATTACATCAGTAATAAGGTGAAAGCCACGAGAATATGCCTTTAAGGTAATTTCTTTTTGTATGCTGATCATTTTCTCCTATTATCTATTATTCCGAAAATAAAGTTTATTCGCTCTGCCTGAATCAATGGACTTAGTTAAATCGGCAAATAAAAAATAGTCCAACTGCCATTTTTGTGACTTTTGAGCCTGTTTATTCATGGTCACATCCCACGGTGGATAAACCCTGAACCCCCGTTTTCCTTCTTTCTCATCACTAGAAATAATTTGCTGTTTCAAGAGAACCGATTTCGGAAACACGAATTGTCCTAAATGATTGTCCTTTGCTACATTGATGACCACCAAATCAAAATCATCCGCAACATCATAAGGCTGAATCGGCTCACCGGCACTTCTTTTCCATAAGGTCACAAATTGCCCCGTTTTTGTTGGAGTGATTTTAGCACTTCGAGATATTACTTTCAATCCGTCCATTTCAAATGTACAGGCTTCATATTCTCTACTTTCATTATTTATTAAAAAATTAGTAAACTCAAAACCAATTCTATCATAAACATGCTTTTTCACAAACGAAAAGGTTTTTTCTTTTGATTTAGAAATTTGATTTGTTTTCATTCACATTAAAACTAGCACTTAAACTGGAAAGAACCTTAACTTTGATGCATGTATCCAGTATTGTTTTCATTCGATTTTTTCGGGAATCCTATCAACATTCACAGTTACGGAGTGCTCATATCTTTTGGTGCACTTATGGGTTTTATTTATGTTTCTACAACAGCGAAAAAAGAGCTCGGCATTGAAACCCAAACTATGCAAGGTTTGGCTCGAATAATTATTATTGCCGCTTTTGTCGGTGGAAAGATATTGTTCTTTCTTGAAGACCCGGGATTTTATTTTTTTCCACCTTCTAATATGTTACATAATTTCCGTACTGGCTTTGTCTTCTATGGATCGTTGATATTTGTGATCCCTTCAGTGATTTGGTTTTTTCATAGACATAAATTGCCTGTGATGCCAATGCTGGACATTGTAGCTGTTACCGGACTGATCATCCATATATTCGGAAGAATGGGTTGTTTCTTTGCAGGGTGCTGCTATGGAAAAGAAACCAATGGATCAATTTTTATTGAATTTACCGATACAGCTTCTGTAGCCCCACTTCATCAACACCTTCATCCCACACAACTGTACAGTGTCACACTCCTTATTTGTATTCTTGTTGTTTTATTGATGTTCAAGAGGCACAAGAGGTTCGAAGGTCAATTGTTTTTCATCTACATCATGTTGTATGCCTTAGGACGTGGAGTCATTGAAATTTTCAGGGGAGACATCAGTCGTGGGTATGTTATAGACAATATCTTATCACACTCCCAATTCATCTCTCTCATTCTTTTAGGGGTAATCTTGTTTTTTTATGTTCGATTTCTCAAGAAATCGAAAGCTACCTGATTTTCTCATTGAGCACTAAAAAAATGAGGCTGTCTCAAAAGACAGCCTCATAAAAATAAGTCAAAGGTATTGTTTTATGCAGGGATCATTCCATGAGGATCAATCACATACTTTTTAGCTGCACCATGATCAAAATCCTTATAACCATTTGGTCCTTCGTCCAAGCTTATTATTTGTACATTTACCGCATCGGCTATTTTAATTTTATCATAAAGAATGGCTTGCATTAAATCTCTATTGTAAGTCATGACAGGACACTGCCCAGTATGGAAATGATGCGATTTCGCCCAGCCCAACCCAATTCTAATACTCAGATTTCCTACTTTGGCATTGTCATCAATCCCTCCTGGATCACCAGTGACATAGAGTCCTGGAATGCCTATTCCTCCTCCTGCACGTGTAACTTCCATGGCAGCATTCAACACAGTAGCAGGTTGTTCTGTATCACTTCCATGGCCGTGCCCTTTGGCCTCAAACCCAACACAATCTACAGTACAATCCACCTCAGGAATCCCTACAATTTGCTCTATTTGTTCTCCAAGCGTAGCATTTTTTCTTAAGTCAACGGTTTCGCACCCAAAACTTCTGGCTTGTGCCAGCCTTTCAGGTATCATATCCCCTACTATAACAACCGCCGCACCCAATAGATGGCACGAAGCTGCACATGCCAAACCTACTGGCCCTGCACCAGCTACATATACAACCATTCCTGGTTTCACTCCTGCAGTAACTGCTCCATGATATCCAGTAGGTAAAATATCTGACAATAAGGTCAAGTCCCGGATTTTCTCCATTGCCTGATCTTTATTTGGAAATTTTAATAAATTAAAATCAGCATAAGGCACCATGACATACTCTGCCTGACCACCTATCCAGCCACCCATATCCACATAGCCATAAGCAGATCCTGGGCGAGCATCATTCACATTCAAACAAATACCTGTTTGCTGCTCTTTACAATTTCTGCATCGGCCGCAAGCAATATTGAATGGAACTGAAACCAAGTCTCCAACCTCCAAATATTCAACATCCCTACCTTTTTCCAATACTAAACCCGTAATTTCATGACCCAAAATTAAGCCTTCTGGTGCGGTAGTTCTACCCCGAACCATGTGTTGATCACTTCCGCAAATATTGGTTGAAACAATTTTTAGGATCACGCCATGGTGGCATTTCCGATCTCCAAGTGCCAATTCAGGAAATGCAATGTTTTGCACTTCCACAACACCAGGTTTGATGTAAGCAAGCCCTCTGTTAGTAGCCATAAGTTTATTGTTTAGTTAAATAATTAGTGACATAATTTAAATAACAATGACAATTACCAGGTACTCTTGGCCTTGAGGAACGTTCTCTATCTTCTCATTAAACTCCTATTTCTACTTGTAGTTCCGGTGTTGCTTCTTTGATTCTGGCTATACCTTCTTCTGAAATGTTGGTTTGCCAGATGAACAACTTTTTAAGTTTTGATAATTGCAAAATACTTTCAACCGCCTCATCCGTAATTTGATTTCCGTAAATATTTAGATACTCCAAATTTTCAAGAGATTCTAAATGTTTTATACTTTCACTGGTAATCATAGTCTGATTTACTTTGAGCCTTGTAAGGTTGGTAAGCTGCCCAATATAAGCAAACCATTTATCATCCAACTGAATGCCTGAAAGATCTAGCCAGGTAATGTTCTCCTTAGCTTTTAATAAAGTTATCAATTTTTCTTCATCCAATAGCGCTAAATTGTAGGAAGAATAGCTCACTTCTAACCAAGTACTATTGTTGGCAATGGTCTTTAACTTAAACCCTTTGGCTGCAATAGAATCATAAGTAGCCTGACTCACTGAAGGTATCTTTAAGCTTGCTAAAAAAGATTCTTCCTTTCCTATTCCAACTTCCTTTAAATAGGTTTTTATTCTATCCGACAGGGTAAGGTCAATTACTTTTTTGTCAAATGGAGCTCCTTCTTTTATCCACCATTCCAAGAGCGCCACTTCTTCTTTTGTCAAAGGAGTTCTTCCCTCAGTCGGCATAAAATCATCATGATTGGGATCAAGAGATATCCTGCGAAACAACTCGCTCTCGGCTGGATTTCCATCAACAATTACAGGTCCATTTTCTCCGCCTTTTAATATGCTTTCCCTGTCTATGAGTAGCAAATTCCCTTTTGCTTTATCATTATTATGGCAGATATTACATTTCGTTTCGAAGATCTGGTGAACTACATCTTCATAAATCAAAGCGGAATCCAAAGATGTGATTCTTTCACGAGGAGGTTTTAAACCTGCAATAGCACGAATAGAATTCGGCGCATGTTCCAACAAATAGGAAGACCCATGAGTCAAATTGCCTCCATAGTGTCCGGCTACAGAAAGTAAAAGGAGTGCGATTGCTAACATGACCTGATATACTTTCTTTGCCCAATTAATCTGGTTGATTTTCTTCTTAAGAAAAAAAGCAATAAACGCTATCAACGATGTGCTTATTCCTGTCCACTTATGAATATTGAGTGTTTCTTCATTGTACCCACCATCTGTAGCCAACATAAGCCCAAGCAGTATGGCAAATACACCAAAAACAGCCCCAATCAGCAATGCATAAGAAATTGCACTGTCTAAATCGATTTTTTTCTTCCAGGAGATCAATTCAAAAATGGCAGCTAGAATAATAAACCCTATTGGCAGGTGCACTACCAATGGGTGAAATCTACCAAAAAATAAAGGAATGTTTGCGTCTAAAAGTATGGTCATTCTATGGTCTAAATTTATAAGGTCTAGCCTTTACTTTAATTTTTTCTTCGGCCTATCCATTCTTAATGATAATAGGTCAGTTCTTGCAATGGATGCATTGGTCAAGAATAGTCCTACTGGATGTTTTATTTATGCCAAAAGGTCTTTTACGACATGGCCGTGAACATCCGTTAACCTAAAATCTCTACCTTGAAACTGATATGTAAACTTTTCATGATCCAGCCCCAATTGATGCAGCATGGTTGCTTGTAAATCGTGGACATGCACCCTGTCTTTAATCCCATAATATCCTATCTCATCGGTCTCTCCATAAGACAAGCCACCTTTGATTCCTCCACCAGCCATCCAAATCGTGAATGCCTCGGTGTGGTGGTCTCTACCATAAAATGGCATCACTACTCCGCCACGATTCTCTCGCATAGGAGTTCTTCCAAACTCTCCTCCCCAAACTACCAGGGTATCATCCAAAAGTCCCCGCTGTTTCAGGTCCTTTATCAAAGCAGTCATAGGTTTGTCCACCTGATCACATTTATCTTTCAATCCCTTGTTCACTGAGCCACCTTCAAAATTGCCATGCATGTCCCAGCCCCAGTCATATAGTTGAATGAATCTGACACCTTGCTCGACCAAACGGCGAGCCAAGAGACAGTTGTTCGCAAATGAGGCTTTCCCAGGTTCAGCCCCATACATTTCTCTGATATATTCTGGTTCTTTAGTGATGTCCATGGCATCCGGCACAGAAATTTGCATTTTAAATGCCATTTCATATTGAGATATTCGAGACATGATTTCTTTGTCTCCAAATTCCTCATATTGTTTTTGGTTTATAGCATTTATAGCATCAAGAGATTCTCTTCTAATATTCCTACTCATGCCATCGGGATTGGATACATATAGAATCGGATCACCCGAATTTCTACATTGTACTCCTTGATATTCTGATGGAAGGAAGCCACTGCCCCAGGCGTTTTTTCCTGCGCTAGGAGTTTTGCCGCCCGACACTAAAACCATGTAGCCAGGAAGGTTTTCATTTTCAGACCCCAGTCCGTAAGTAACCCATGATCCAATGCTTGGCCTTCCTGCTCTAGGGCTACCTGTTTGTAAAAAGAGCTGTGCTGGAGCATGGTTAAACTCATCGGTATGCATGGACTTTACAATAGCCACATCATCTACTATACTACTAAAATGAGGAAGTACGTCCGAAATGTATGTATCAGATTGTCCGTACTGCTTAAACTCATGTTGTGGCCCAAGCATGGTAGGTGTACCTTGGATAAAGGCAAATTTCTTGCCTTCCAAAAGAGATTTTGGACAATCCAAATCATGCAACTCTTTGAGTTTGGGTTTGTAGTCAAACATTTCAAGCTGTGAGGGAGCACCTGCCATATGCAGGTATATCACTCTTTTGGCTTTAGGGAAAAAATGAGGTAAGGTGTCAGAAAGCATTTTTTCTTCCAAACTTTTCCCATAAACATTTTGTGGTCCCATCAGGGAAGCCAAAGCTATCCCTCCTAGCCCTGTTGTACATTTTTTTAAAAAATGTCTCCGAGTAGTAAACTCCAGTTTGTTCTTCCGAGCTTCGTTGTATAAGTCCATTTCTATCTAATTTTTCACAATAAATTCGTCCATGTTCATGAGTGCATTAGCCATTACGGTCAATGAAGCTAGTTCTAAGCTATCAGATTTAGCCATTTCCTTAGCCTCTTCAATATGCTCACTATAATATTGCTCTGTATTGTCTAATAATTTTATGAGAATTTTTGTTTTTGATGAATCCGGAAGTTTCCCCATCACCTTACGGTATGCTGCCTCTACTTTCTCTTTCTTTCCTCCTTCAACCGGTAAAATCAGTTTCGCTAGACTTCTAGCAGCCTCAAAGTAAACTGGATCATTCAAGCTAACCAAAGCTTGTAGCGGTGTGTTGGTATTGATCCTTCTAGACAGGCAAAATTCTCTGCTGGCCGCATCAAATGTAACAAAAGAAGGATAGGGACTTGACCTTCTCATATAAGTATATAAACCACGACGATATGCATCTTCATTTTCACTAGTCTTCCAAGCTGCATTACTATAAATCACTGTCCATACACCTTCAGGTTGAAAAGGCATCACACTCGGCCCATACATTTTATCACTCAACAAGCCTGACACGGAAAGTGCCTGATCTCTTATTTGCTCGGCTGAAAGTCGCGTTCGAGGACTTCTCGAAAGCCATTTATTACCCGGATCTTTTTCTTTGGTTGCTTGAGTAATCACTGCAGTTTGTTGATATGTTGCTGATGTCACTATTGTTTTCAAAAGCTTTTTCATATTCCATTCCCAATCACCGGAAAATTTTAGAGCCATCCAATCGAGTAATTCAGGGTGTGAAGGATAGTCTCCTAAAGTACCAAAATCTTCGACCGTCAATACAATACCTCTTCCAAAAAGCTTTGCCCAAAATCTATTGACCATCACTCTACCCGTCAAAGAATTCTGATCGCTTACCAGCCATTTTGCCAAATCAAGGCGGTCGTCAAACTCTTTATTCTCATAATTCAATAGCTTAGGAATATCAGATGTGACTTGATCCGCTTTAACCACCCAGTTACCTCTAACAAATACATTGGTTGATCTGCTATGTGCTTTGGGTTTCTCCACCATCACTGGTGTGGTATTTTCTGTAGGAGCATTCAACATTTCATCGATACCGGCATACATTTGCTTGTATTCTCTATCCACTTCTCCCGGCAACTTTTCTCCTAGTAAAAAGCCATCTATAGAGCAACTGTAATCTGTAGATTTACTATTAAACTGAACATAAAGA
>CAXBNB010000092.1:0-9387 GCA_963976505.1 uncultured Reichenbachiellaceae bacterium | reverse complement strand
CAAAACAGGTCAAAGCTGGTATTTACGAATGCATGGTTGATGGGGTAGATCCCTATGATTGCATCATCAAGACTGATATTAGTTACCTCGATTTGTTGCCATCTCACATTGATTTGGTTGGTGCTGAAGTAGAGCTTGTGGATTACGATGAGAGAGAAACTAAAATGAAAGTGGTTTTGCAGGAATTGCAAAAAGACTATGATTTTGTCATTATCGATTGCTCTCCGTCTCTTGGATTGATTACGGTCAATGCTTTGACTGCCTCTGATTCTATCATTGTTCCTGTACAATGTGAGTATTTTGCATTGGAAGGTCTGGGAAAACTATTGAATACGATTAAAATCATTCAATCAAGATTGAACCCTGACCTGGAAATTGAAGGGATTTTACTTACCATGTATGATGTGAGGTTGAGGTTGTCGAATCAGGTAGTTGATGAGGTGACAACTCACTTTAAGTCTATGGTTTTCGATACTTTAATTCCTCGAAACATCAAATTGAGTGAAGCCCCCAGCTTTGGTCTGCCGGCTATAGTTCATGACGCGGAAAGCAAAGGAGCTATAAGCTATTTAAATCTTGCAAAAGAAATAGCAGTTAAAAACGAAGCACTATTTGTATAAGTAGTCTTAGGAGCTTGGTTGCTGTTTAATTATAAATAATAGAATCATGAGTGAAAATAAACCCAAAAGAAGGAATGCGCTTGGAAGAGGACTTGGAGCTTTACTTGATGATTCTCCAATGGAAAAACCTGCAAGATCTCTTAGAGAAAGAACTGGAGGAATAGGAAATATTTCTGAAGTCTCACTAGATCAAATTGAAGTAAATCCATTTCAACCTAGGACCTATTTTGATAAAGAGGCACTTGAAGAACTTTCTGAATCGATCAAGGTTCAGGGGATTATACAGCCAATAACAGTACGGAAACTTAACAATAATACCTATCAGTTAATTTCTGGAGAGAGAAGGTTTCAAGCCTCAAAGTTGGCAAATCTTGAAAAAATTCCTGCCTACATACGGGAAGCAGATGACCAGCAAATGCTGGAAATGGCTCTGATTGAAAATATTCAGAGGCAAGACCTGAATGCTATGGAAGTAGCATTGAGTTATAAAAGGCTTTTGGCAGAATGCGACCTAAAGCAGGAACAATTGGGAGATAGAGTAGGGAAAAACCGTACGACTGTCAATAATTATTTAAGACTTTTGAAACTGCCACCAGATATTCAGGTAGCTGTCAGAGACAATAAATTGTCGATGGGGCATGCAAGAGCTTTAGTCAATGTAGAGGATACTGCTTTGCAATTGAGTATTTTCAAAAAGATATTGTCAGAAGAGTTGTCTGTGCGGAAAGTGGAAGCTTTGGTGAAACAAGCAGCATTTCCTGAAGAGAAAGAAAGATCTGAAGGTACAGTATCTGAAGAAAGAAATAGGGAAATAAGTCATTGGCAGGATAAACTTTGCTCTCATTTTGGAACAAAAATTAAAATTGCTCCAAAAGATGACGAAAAAGGTGAAATCAAAATACCATATACTTCCGTATCTGAGTTAAACAGATTACTGGAAATTATTGATCCTAAATAGGAATGCGTTTTGTAAGCTTACTTTTATTCTTTTTTATAGTACTATCTACTCATCATACTGTAGCTCAAAAGTTACTGTTGTCAGATTCTTCGATTGTAAGATCAGATGCAATAGAGACTTTTACAACTGTGTCCACATTGGATCCTAATAAAGCATCTTTATATGCTGCTGTTTTCCCTGGACTAGGTCAGATTTACAATAGGCAATATTGGAAGTTACCCATAGTGTATGGTGGTTTGATGTTGTTTGGGCACTACATCAACAATAGGCATGTGTTGTACAATGCATTTAGAAATGCATATCTCGCAGAATCCGACGGAGATGAAAGTACAGTAAACCCGTTTGGAGAAAGGTTTGGATCAGCTTCGACCTTGGAGCGAAATGCGGAGCAATTGAGAAGAGATCGAGATTATTTGATGGTTTTGGGAACATTATATTATCTATTGAGTATAGTAGATGCACATATTGCAGCTCATTTGAGCGAATTTGATGTAAATGATGATCTATCGTTTCAGGTGCGACCCTCAATGTATATAGGCAATCGTTATACGGCACAGAATGTTGGAATCTCGTTGGTGTTTAACTTAAGTAAGTGAAATAAATAGCGTAATATTTTTTAGGAATATGAGAATAGCTTTGGTAGGATATGGAAAAATGGGGCAGTTGATAGAAAAACTATCCATCGAAAGAGGAAATACCATATCAAAAATAATAGACCTCAATAATTTATCTGAAATCACGGATATCACTACTGACAATACAGATGTAGTAATTGAGTTTACTTCTCCGGAATCTGCTTTTAACAATATCATGTCTGCCTTGAAGCAGAAAGTGCCAGTTGTCTCTGGTAGTACAGGTTGGTTGGATAAAGTGTCGGAAGTAGAGCAGTATTGTAAGACAAATGATGGAACATTTTTTTACGCCTCAAACTATAGCCTAGGAGTAAATATTTTTTTCAAAGTCAATAAATACCTGGCAGAGTTGATTGCAGGTAAGGGATACAAAGCTTCAGTTGAAGACATCCATCATATCCATAAGCTTGATGCGCCTAGTGGCACGGGAATTACTATTGCTGAAGGTATCATAGAAAAAAATAAGGATCTAAGCAGTTGGAAAGAAGGGGAAGCGAACGATTCTTCCATTTTGAGCATTTACTCAAAAAGAGAAGGGGAGGTACCTGGTACACACAGTGTCAATTATACCTCTGAAATTGATGACATCAAGATTACACACGAAGCGCACACACGCAAAGGATTTGCCATGGGAGCAGTGATGGTTGCAGAATGGTTGGTTGACAAAAAAGGAGTGTTTTCTATGGATGATTACTTAAATTTTAGTCTTTAAGGAATAGTTATATATTTGCCGAAAAATAATTAGTATGAGTTTCAAATTTTTCAAGAAGAAAGAAGAAGTTAAGAAAGGGCCGGTTAGAGAGTGGGTTGATGCCATAGTATTTGCTGTAATTGCTGCCACACTGATCAGATGGGCTTTTATGGAAGCATTTACTATTCCCACCCCTTCTATGGAAAATTCACTACTCGTAGGTGATTTTCTTTTTGTAAGTAAAATTAACTACGGTCCAAGGACACCAAAAACTCCTTTGCAAATCCCATTGACTCATGCCAAAATATGGGGGACTGATGCTCCATCTTATTCTGAGGCCATTCAATTGCCTCAGTTTCGATTTCCTGGGCTTGGAAGTGTGGAAAGAAATGATGTGGTGGTGTTCAATTATCCTCCTGAATTTGAGCATCCTGTAGATTTGAAAACACATTATATCAAAAGGTGTGTAGCCATTTCTGGTGACACCTTAGAGGTGAGAGATTCTCAGGTTTACATCAATGGTGAAATCGGAGAAAATCCAGAGAACATGCAATTTGGCTATCAAATAGCTACCGATCAAACCATCAACGAACGGGTATTTAAGAAGAACGGAGTATGGGACAAGCGTGAAATAAATGGCGGTTATTTTGTACATGCCAGACCAGAAGACGCAAAGAAATTTGAGTCCTTGGATTTTGTTTCTGAGGTAGTGAGATTTAAAGAACCAGAGTCATACATCAACCATAGGATTTTTCCTGATGCCACTACGTTTCCATGGAACGCTGATTTTTTTGGACCATTGGTAATCCCTGCAGAGGGTATGACTATTAAAATCGATTCATTGACTTTGGCCAAATATGGTTCTACGATAAGAGATTACGAAGGACTGGAAGATGTGAGCACTGTTGATGGTAAACTGTTGATAGCTGGAAAAGAGCAAAGTGAATATACTTTTCAGCAGAATTATTATTTTATGATGGGTGACAATAGGCACAACTCAGAAGACTCTCGATTTTGGGGGTTTGTACCTGATGACCATGTGGTTGGCGAAGCTTCCTTTATTTGGCTTTCAATCGATCCTAACGAGAGTTTCTTAAGTAAAATAAGGTGGAATAGATTGTTTAATGGAATCAACTAAGGTTGATTTCTGGTAAACTAGAAGCAACTTAGTTGCTTCTTTGATTTTCCAATTTCAGCTCCTCATCAGCAATGATGTCTTGTATTTCTATAAAGAGGTTGTCCAGAGAGTTGAAATCAAAATTGTCTGTCTGTTTGATGCTATCAATGACTGAATAAATATGCTTGATAAGCACTTTTTCATCATCGATGTTCTTTTTCTTCATAAAACTCATCGAGTTGTACAAGTGGTCGATTACGATTTTAAGAGAATGAACGGCTTTGATTTCATGATCATGTCTTAGCTCATCTTCAGATATTTTCAGGTAGGTGTATGCCAGGCTGTTGATGCCTTTTGCAAAGACCAAATTCAACTCATCTACATTAACTTCATGATTTACTAGGTGACTTTCAAGAATTCGAAGGTCTTCGATAGAGTTTTCAATCAGGTTTCTTGAGACACTGTCTGAAAAAACTTCAATGTCTTCCATTTCCATTATCGCTATGTCTATTTCCTTAAGGCAATCATTGATAGCATTATTATTTGCAGCTATTTTTGCTTTATCCAAGTGTTTGTCTGGTGCAGTTGCAAACCAGTCTTCAAGTTTGTTGTTTATTACGTTTTGATTGAAATAATATAAAATTCCAATCAATGCAATGACTGCTACAATTCGTATTAATGATGCCGTTCCCTTCATGTTGTCCTTTTTTAGCTGCTAAATTAACGACTTAAAACTAATATAATTAGAAATTTATTTCCAGTTAATGGGAGTTAGTTTTTTTGAAATCAGAAAATCATTGGTTTTACTAAAATGCTGGTTCCCTAAAAAGCCTCTGTAAGCAGAAAATGGAGATGGATGAGCTGATTCCAATACCAGGTGTTTTGACCTGTCTATTATCGCTCCTTTTTTTTGTGCGTACGATCCCCAAAGTAAGAATACTAGATCATCTTTTTCATGGGATATGCATTGTATTACAGCATCCGTAAACTGCTCCCAACCTTTGTTTTGGTGAGAGCCTGGCTGTTTGGCTCTAACAGTCAGAGTTGCATTGAGCATCAATACTCCTTGATGCGCCCAATGTTCAAGGTTTCCGCTAGTCGGAATGGGGGCTTTTAGGTCTTCTTTTATTTCTTTGAAGATATTCATTAGGGATGGTGGAGGCTTCACGCCTTCATTCACTGAAAAGCACAAACCGTGGGCCTGTCCATCTCCATGGTAAGGATCTTGCCCTATTATTACCACACGAGTTTTGTGGAAAGGACAAAAATTAAAGGCGTTAAAAATTTCAATTTCGGATGGATAAATTATATGGTTTTGGTACTCAGACTTTATGAATTCAACTAATTGTTTGAAATTATCACTCTCGAATTCATTCTTTAACTTTTCTTTCCAACTTTCTTCAATTTTTACTTCCATAGAGTTTTTTATATCAAAATAAATTGACGTAATTAGACATCTAAATTAAATCGAAATTTATTCATTTAATTATTTCTTTCTTAAAAGAATTTATGGTTTCAGATATAACCAAAGGAGTTAAAGTAACAGTTGAGACTGAGTATCAGCCTGATTATTCTAGTCCCAGGCAATTTCATTATGTATTTACGTATAAGGTGACCATTGTCAATCAAAGTGACCACACCATTAAATTATTAAGAAGACACTGGTACATCAATGATGCGGGGTACACATCGCATGAAGTAGAAGGAGAGGGTGTTGTAGGCCAACAACCTATATTGGAATCAGGGCAAGACCATCAATACATATCGGGTTGTAACCTTAAGTCAGGCGTTGGAAAAATGTCCGGCACTTACCTTATGGAAAGAATTTTGGATGGAAAGACTTTTGAAGTGTCAATTCCAGAATTTACCATGATTACAATTGATCGATTGAATTAATTTGCTTTTGGCGCTTACCTATTTTGCTCTCAGCTCAGAAACTGTTCCAGCTTAAAAGCTATTTTAATCATTGGCTTCAGTCAATGGATGAACATTCATTGCATTCACCTTTCATTTTCGGTTACTACAGGGAAGTTATAAAGAAAGACTATTCTGAGCCTGTGTTTTCAGGTATAGAAAAATTAAGAGACAGCCTGGTTGGGAGTGCCAAAGAAATCGATGTGCTAGACTTAGGTGCTGGATCTTCTGTAACTACTGGTGCAAAAAGAAAAGTTTCTGATATTGCCAAATATGCCATAGCACCTCCAAGAAACTCAAGAATGTATTATAGAATAATCGAAAGCATAGGAGCAGAAACTGTGTTGGAATTAGGTACTTCACTTGGAATTAACTCGATGTATTTAGCAGCACCTTCTTGTGTTAAGAAGTTGATTACTGTAGAAGGATGTCCTGAAACTGCGGCCATTGCTAAATCCAATTTCATAGGTTTCAACAACTCCGCGATACAACTGATAAATGAACCCATTGATCAGGCCTTGGTTCAGGTTTTTAATCGATTGGGCACTTTAAATTTCATTCTTTTTGATGCCAATCATACCTATGAAGCTACGATGAGGTATTATCGACAGTGCAAGCCTTTTATCAATGAACATTCTATCTTAGTTTTTGATGACATACATTGGTCAAAAGGAATGTCAAAAGCATGGAAAGAAATCCAAATGGAGGTCGAAGTGACCTTGACAATTGATTTGTTTGATGTCGGAATTGTTTTCTTTAAAAAGGATTTAGAAAAAGAAGATTACAAATTAAATTGGTGAGATCATTGGAAAAATTTCCACTCTTACTTTTTTTACATAAGGTGTAAAACATTAATCATCGCAACCAAATTTCCACTACTTCGGTAATTTCTTGGTAAAGTGTAATTAAAGCCTAATTTTGCAGTTTTAAAGGAATATAGAATTGATGGAAGAAATACAAGGGGCAAAAGGTCAGGAAAAGGAAGCTCCAAAAAAGAATATACTGGTAGCCGTTTTAGTGATATTTATTGTAGTCATAGGCGGTGGTCTCATCTATAAATTTATAGAAAATATCGGTTTGGAGGAGGAGAAAGCCAAAACTGAAAAACAGCTAGATGAGGCATATTACAGTCTTGATTCTATAGGAGGTGAATTGGATAAAAAGATTCTCGAAATTTCTCAACTCGGTGGAGAAATTGACACACTGGTGAAAATCAGAGAGCAGTTGGAGGAAGAAAAGCAACAATTTAGAAAAAGAGCATACCGACAGATAGCAGGGTTGAAAGATAAAGTAGATGGTTATCAAGAACTGCTTCTGAATCAAGATGAAGAGATAAAAAAGCTCAAGTTGGTTAATGAACAACTCAATGAAGAAAACGTGGTGTTGAAAACCGAAAAGAATGAATTGAACGCATCTTTACGTACACTTAAGAGTAATAAAACGGAACTTGAAGAAAAGATAGCTGTAGCCTCAAGATTGAAGATTGAGGGCATGAAAATCGTGGCAGTGTCTGATAAGGGTCGAGAAAGGGTAGATGAATTCAGAAACCGCCATGTTGACCATTTGAAGATCCAATTTGATGTAAATGAAAACAAAGTGGCACCTATCGAAGGAAAGGATATTATGATCAAAATTACTGATCCAGATGGTAACGTGCTTTTTGATGTAGCTGCAGGATCGGGTTCTTTTATGTTTGAAGGAAGAGAAATGTTCTATACAGCGAAGCAGGAAATTCTTTATGATCGGACCAAGCAAAGCTTGACTTTCCTTTACAGCAAAGGGAGTGACTATGCCATTGGCAAACATCAAGTAGATGTATATACTGATGACTATAAAATGGGCACTGAAACGTTTGTGATCAAATGATCTAGGTGATTTGTACTAGATCAATTCTTTTTGAACAAATATGGTAGTTTCTTTCTCTCACTATACAATACGATGAGTGAGGTTAACATTACTACCATTGCCATCATAAAGAGCTGACCACTATCTCCTCGTACCTCTTTCCCAGAAAAAATATATGGGACAATAAAGCCCCTGCCATTAGCCCTATTCCCATTAGAGCGCCAATGTAGGCTGTACATTTATGAGGATTAAAATAGAAGCAATTAGTACCAATGCGAATGATGGCCTCATGGTCTTCACTACCCAAAGTAGCGAGTGCCAGTGTGCCAAACAATGCTTTAGACTCTTGCAGTGCTTCATCACCATCAAAACCAAATTTGAAAATAATGTTTGTAAAAGGATAAATGCGACAATAATCCTTGGAAGGAAAACTAAAAATTCATTCCTATTCATCTGAATAGGATTTTAATCTACTTGTAAATTGACGAGTAAGAATTGATAAAAAAGTGAATGGTCTATTAAAGGCAGGTCTATATGTCCTTCAGCAGCTCAATAATTCCTGCACGTCTTCCTTTTGGCCTTACTATCATGATAGGTATAGTGGAATCTATGTGAATTAGTTTTTCGGCGCTACTACCAATGAAAATAGCTGTAGTATCTGTTCTTCCTTTGGCGCCAATGACAATGGCATCAGCATGCATTCTTAAGCCAGTACTGTAGATTTTAGCAATAAGGTTATCGCTTCTATCTAGGGTATAAACAGGTTCAATGTTTACCCCTTTGGTGTCTATTTTGTGCATAAAGCTTTTGTAGTCCTTCTCAGCATTTTCTTTCATGATGACTGCAAATTCTTTAAATGTCCTGCCGGTGTAGCGGTATCCATTGGGCACCTGAAATACATTTTGGATGTATATTTTTACATTAGGTAGATTTGGTGCCGCAAGATTAATGGCTTGTTTCAGTGCTTCGATGGAATAGTCGGAAAAATCTATTGGTACGAGTATTTTCTTGACTTGTTTTTGGTATACGATAGGTATGACAAGAAGCGAACAGGCTGCTTTTCTGGCCAATCTGTTGATAATTATTCCACCATCTTTTCTAGTGTTTTTCCTTCCCACCAGTATGAGGTCAATATTTTTCTCCATACTGTACTTCAATATAGCACTGGTAGGATTGCCTGGTTTAATTTCAATATGTGTATTTGCTCCTTGGTAGGAGAAATTTTCTTTTATCTGATTTTGAATTTCAATGGTGCGTTCAGAAACTGCATTGGACATTAAGTCAGGAAATTCCTTTCTTATGTTTTTTGGGATATTTAAATCTTTTACAACATTTATGAAGTAAACATCCTTTGTTTTGGATAAAGTAGAAATGAAAGAAGCTGCGTCTATAAGCTCTTTGTCATGTGAGGTATGGTCAAGAGCGACCAATATTTTTTTGAACGAATACATAGTTCGAGGGGTTAGGAATGCAAATTTAACTCGAAATAATTCAATATTGAAATTTATAAAAAATAGAAATCTTTCTATGCTTCATAAACACCCCTAATTTCTTCTCAAAACTTTTCTAATCGTCCTTAAAATTCCCAGCTACTGACGGTATCAACTAAC
>CAXBNB010000091.1:0-9427 GCA_963976505.1 uncultured Reichenbachiellaceae bacterium | reverse complement strand
TTCTCTATTTAAAAATAAATCTCAACCACCTGAAAGTGCCTGCATAATATACACTTCATCATTTTCTCCTATTGGGTCAGACAAATTCACCCTGTCTTTAATCAGTTCTTCTCCTATAAAAATATTTACATGCTTCCTAAGCCTCCCCTGCTCATCTACTATGTAATGTCTGAATTTTGGAAATTTAAGCTCCAGCGCCTCAAGCAATTGAGGGATAGAATCCGTTTCAACAGTCATGGTGTTGAGTTCTGGATAAAACCGCTTCAAATTGGCTGTAAATTTCACAACAGGCATCTTATATCTTTTTAAAGTTAAGAGTAAAACTTCTTTTTTCACTCGATACAATGGCTTTAAACCCTTTGTCATTCCTGATGTATTCGATCGATTTTGGAAAGTCATTGTCAGGATTCTCGAATGTCCAGCTGTCATTGGCTTGTTTCGTTAATTTAAAGTCTACAGGATCAGCATTGCTGGGGACATCCGCTACATAAGTCAATGTATCATTTACCATTTTCAATGATAGCAGTTCGATAAAAGTAGCCTCGTCATTTTTGATCACCTGACCTTTCCCGAGCATTTTATCTCCTTCATTCCACCAGGTTTCTTTAGTAATTATTCCACTCTTTGACTCATCACTCACCCACTCTCCTAGCAACCAAGATATTTTATCCATACTTCCCATTTGAGTTTTTGTGGAGCAAGAAAAACTGGAAATAACTAATAATAAAAGAAATGCTTTTTTCATAAAATCTGGTTTGTGACTGTAGTATATCAGGCAATCACATTTAAAAATTCTTACTATCCCCTGACCCGTTCAGGGGTCTCTTAGGGTTGACTGTAACTTTAAAATATACCACAACTGGTGCGGTAAGAAGGTTTAGTTTTAAATGCGATTGTTCTACTTGGTATACAGACGAACTAACTGATTGAAATTGGACACAATGTGGGTTTAAAGATACAAATAATAAAAAATCTTATTTATACTTACTCTTCAATAAAACCTGAATTCCATGTACTTCCATAAACCCACACTTTGTGCTCTTCTTTTCATCCTTATAAATACCTCTGGATTTGCCCAGTTGTCGAAAGTGGAAAAAAAACTAGTCAAGCACATCGACGATGAAAATGATGCGGCCATAACTCTGCTCAAAGAAGTAGTAAACATCAATAGTGGAACAATGAATTTTGATGGAGTGGCACAAGTAGGGAAGGTATTTATTGAAAAATTCAAAGAGCTAGGAATGCAAGCCGTCTGGGAAGATGGTAGTGCGTTCAACAGGTCTGGGCATGTAGTTGCGAAAATTGAAGGTGGCAAAGGAAAAAAAATAATGATGATCGGTCACTTGGATACTGTATTTGAGAAAGACAGTCCCAATCAGGAATGGATTCCTCTAGAAGGAAATATAGTAAAAGGCCCAGGTGTAGCAGATATGAAAGGGGGAAATGTGATCATCCTTCAGACATTAACTGCTCTGCACAAACAGGGTCTCTTAAATAAAATGAACATTACAGTTGTACTAACAGGTGATGAAGAGAAAAGCGGAAGACCTTTAAACTTATCAAAGAAAGCACTAGTGGATGCTGCAAAATGGGCAGACATTGCACTTGGTTTTGAAAATGGTGATGGCAATCCATCAACGGCAGTAGTAGCGCGTAGAAGTTCATCTGACTGGGTTCTCAATGTATCAGGGGTTGCCTCTCACTCCTCGCAAATTTTCAAACAGAATGTTGGAGCTGGTGCCATCAATGAGGCCTCAAGAATACTACATCAGTTTTACGAACAACTATCGTCTGAAAAATTCCTGACATTTAGCCCAGGAGTAATAGTTGGTGGTACTACAGTATCACATGACACCAACCTAAACAGTGGCACAGCATACGGAAAAAACAACGTAGTGCCCAAGGAATTGTCTGTGGCAGGCGACATCAGGTGTATCTCTATTGAGCAGCTCAAAAAAACTCAGGAAGCCATGAAAGCCATAGTAGCCAATCACTTACCTCAAACAGATGCCACCATTACGTTTTCAGAAGGGTATCCTCCGTTTTCTCTATCAGACAGCAATTATGAGCTCTTAGAAAAATTCAGTCAAGCAAGTCAAGATCTAGGATTTGGCAAGGTAAATCCTGTTGATCCGGGAGATGCCGGTGCGGCCGACATCTCATTTACTTCTGAATATATTGATATGGGACTCGATGGTCTCGGTTTAGGAGGCAGTCATGGACATACCATTGACGAAACAGGCGATTTGAGCACCTTACCAATGCAAACCAAAAGAGCAGCAGTGCTTATTTATAGACTTACTAAAAAATAATTTCTATCGGAGAAACAGCAATTCTCTATATTTCACCAAAGGCCAGTCTTCATCGTCGATATACAGTTCTAATTTGTCAACGGAATAACGGATTTTGTCAAAGTATTTTTCCTTTATATCATCGCAATAAGCAATGGCTTTAGCCCTGGGATTTTCAATTTTATTTACCCGCTTTCTTTCTTCTGTCATCTCTTTAGTAAGTGACATTATATTGCTGATGTATTCAGAAATTTTGGTAATTGTTTGCAAGTTTTCTTTGTTAGTTATGCCCAATTCCTTGAGTCCTTTGGCATTTTCTATGAGCCTATTCTGGTAAGAAATGGCAGTAGGAATGATATGATTCAATGACAAATCTCCAATTACCCGAGATTCGATTTGCATTCTTTTGATATAGTTTTCCAGCTTAATTTCATGCCTTGCTACGACTTCCATTTCACTCAAAATCTTATTCCTTTTAAATAGATCTATTGTCTTTTTGGACAAGTAGGCATCAAGAGCCAGTGGAGTATTTCTAGCATTGGTGAGTTTCCTCTTTTTAGCTTCTTTTACCCACTCATCTGAATAGCCATCTCCTTCAAACCTTATGGGTTTAGATTTTTTGATATAATCTCTAAGTACTTCAACTATCGCCACTCTTTTGTCTCTTCCCGCTTCCAAATCTTTGGAAACAATCTTATAGAATTTCTCCAATTGATCGGCTACTATCAGGTTGAGCACCATCATTGGGTTGGAAACGTTGGCATCAGAACCTACTGCTCTAAATTCAAATTTATTGCCAGTAAAGGCAAAGGGTGAAGTTCTATTACGGTCTGTATTGTCAAGTATGATTTCAGGGATTTTGTCTATACCCATTTTCATGTAAATGTTATCCCCCTTTTCAACTTTCAAATCTCCTTTGCTGTCCATTTCGTCCAAAACACTGGTCAACTGCTGACCGATAAAAACAGAGGTAATGGCTGGTGGAGCTTCGTTGGCACCAAGTCGGTGGTCGTTACCAGCGGAGGCAATACTTGCCCCTAATAAATCGCCATGCTCAAATACTGCTTTGATCGTACAAACAAAAAACACCAAAAATTGCAGGTTTTCACGCGCACTGCTGCTTGGCTGAAAAAGATTAACCCCTGTATCCGTCTGCAACGACCAGTTGTTGTGCTTCCCACTGCCATTCAATCCCGCAAATGGTTTTTCATGAAACAATATTTTCAGATCGTGTTTCAATGCCACACGTTCCATTACATCTTTCAGCAACTGATTGTGGTCCACTGCTTTATTGATTTCCTCATACATCGGAGTACACTCAAACTGACCCGGAGCTACTTCATTGTGTCTGGTCATGATGGGAATACCTAGTTGATGTCCTTCAACCTCAAATTCTTTAATAAACTCAAATACCCTTGGCGTAATAGCTCCAAAGTAATGATCGTCTAGTTGTTGACCTCTGGCAGGATTATGCCCAAATACCGTACGTCCTGTTAACACCAAATCAGGACGTGCATCATAAAGTGCTCTATCAACCACAAAATACTCCTGTTCCCAACCCAATGATGGAATCACCTGCGACACATTCCTGTCAAACAATTTACAAATCTTAGTAGCCGCATCATTAACAGCCTGTATGGATTTAAGTAAAGGGGCTTTATAGTCTAGTGCTTCCCCTGTGTAGGCCACAAATATTGTGGGAATACAAAGCGTAGTATCGATGATAAATATTGGCGAGCTGGGATCCCAGGCAGTATAACCACGGGCTTCAAATGTACTTCTGATACCACCGCTTGGAAATGAAGAAGCATCCGGCTCTTGTTGAACAAGTTCACTATTCTTAAATTCTTCAATCCCTTTTAGTGGATTGAAAAATGAATCGTGCTTTTCTGCGGTGGCTCCTGTCAATGGCTGAAACCAATGCGTGTAGTGGGTAATTCCTTTGCTAATGGCCCAAGTCTTCAATGCTGCCGCAACAGACTCTGCGGTTTCAGAATCTATTTTCTGAGCTTTCTTAATGGCTTTATCTAGCTTTCTGAATGCCTGAGGAGAAAGTGATTCCTGCATTTGCTCTCTTCCGAAGGACTTTGTACCAAAATAATCAGATACCTTTCCTGATGGCAATTTTACTTCAATTTTCTTCCTTGACTGCACCAACTCCAGTGCCTTAAAACGTAATTGTGCCATAGTATATAGTTTTTAAAATAGGAAACTCAACAATACAGGATTTGTGGGTATTTATCCATTATAATTTGAACAAAAAACGCAAATTGTTTCCAATCAAGTGAGCTTTATCCATAATATTTTCATTTTTAATGCAAATAATGTTGAGACAGGGTAAAAAAAAGAACAACGATCTACCACAATAGTCCATCAGTATATCCTAAATGGAAAGTATATTCTATATTAGCGAAAAAAAATCTATGAACTATTTCTATAATGACGATCCCGAGCAATTCAACTTTTTGAACAGCGAAGAATCACATCATTGTATCAAAGTTTTAAGAAAAAAAAAGGGAGATGTAATTGACGTAATAGACGGCAAAGGGAATGTTTTTTCCTGTGAAATCGTTACCGACAACTTTAGGAAATGCGAATTCAGTATCCTTACTAAAAAAGTTTCAAGTGACAACAAATCCTATTCTGTACACATTGCAATTGCTCCTACCAAAAATCATGACCGGCTGGAATGGTTTGTAGAAAAATCTGCCGAATTGGGTATAAACGAAGTGACATTCATTGCGACCAAAAGATCGGAACGAAAAAAGATCAATCTGGAAAGACTGGACAGGAAAACATTAAGTGCATTGAAACAATCTAAAAACTTATTTAAAACAAAATTAAATGAGCTATCACCCTTAAAAAGTTTTTTAGAAGCGACTCCAAATACAAATCAGAAATTCATTGCTTTTGTTGACAATCAAAACCCTGATTACCTGCATAAAATAGCCAAAGTGGGCACCAATACACTTATCTTAATTGGTCCTGAAGGTGATTTTACTGAAGAAGAAGTAGCATTCGCTCTGTCCAAGGGTTTTCAAAAAGTAAGCTTAGGTAAGAGTGTACTGAGAACAGAAACAGCAGGAGTCATCGCTTGTCATTCGATTAACCTAATCAATGAATAAAAATCTATTTTGATTTTGATATCCCTATTATCAAAAGAACCCAACCCAATATCATAAACAACCCTCCAATGGGCGTAATGGCTCCCAAAAAGGTCATATTGGTCAAAGAAAGAATATAGAGTGAACCACTAAATATTAAGACACCAATTACCATAGAAAAGCCAGCATAAACTATTTTAGGAGAACCTATTTTTTCTGACAAGATTCCTATAATTAGTAGTGCCAAAGCATGAATTCCCTGATACAGCACAGCAGTTTCAAAGGTATCGACCCTTCCATTGGCCAGTAGAGTTGCTTGAAGCGCATGAGCTCCGAAAGCTCCTACAACTACTGTGAGCAAGCCAAAAATAGATCCAGCTATGAGTATTGATTTATTCATTGAACAAATTTACATGGAATCCTTGAGATAGTTCCTTTTAAGAGCACTACAAAAGCCAACAAAATTGATCACAGATTATGTGGTCATTAGTTTCTATAGGGCAAAAAAAGAGGCCACCCGATAAGGCAGCCTCAATATTTATTATTTTTTCTTAAGTTTAGAAGCTATACCTCAACCCAAATTGCATCTGCCATCTTGAACTAATCAAGCCTGAATCATCTTTAGTGAGTTTGTCTTCCATTTTGTCCACTCCTGAAGCAAACGAAAAAGTAGGAATTGTCTCACCATTTGATCCACTAATGTTGTCTACATAATCCAATATCTGTATTGATGTCCCATCTCCATTAGGTGTTCCATATCGTTTTCCCCAATTTTTATTCAACAAGTTGGTGAAATTGAATATGTCAAAAGAAACCTGTAAAGTATGTTTTTTGCCATTTGTGTTTTCAAGGAAAAACTCTTGCAAAATCTTCATGTCAATAATATTTGAAAAAGGCAATCTTGCTTCATTCTTATCTGCATATTGTCCCCTTTTGTTTTTCAAATATGGGTCATTAGATAAGTAAGCATCCAAATCTGTCCATTGTGCAGCTGCAGATCTATCACTCTCATCAAATACGATTTCACTACTGTAAGCAGGAACATAGATCAGTGCTCTTTCTCTAGAGTTTTCACCCGTCCATCTGCCACTGTTGTAAGTGTATGAAAAAGGACTTCCTGATTGTCCATTGTAAAACATAGAAAAAGTAGAAGCCATAAAACCAGCATATTCTTTTCTGTAAGACACAGCAGCCAATATTCTAGATCCAGCAGAGAAATCTGATGTGCCAACAGTAGCGTTGTTTCTACCATTGATGGCATATACTCCTCTCCATTGAGATGAGTTTTGAGACGATGTACCTTCGAATACAGAAGTAGCTGTACCATAGTTATAAGACAAGCTTGCTGTCAAACCATTGTCAAATGGTTTTTGAAGTGACAAAGTATAGTTTGCAGTATTTCCTTGGCTTGTGTTTGATCCTAAGTACACAGCGGTGTAATTACTATCAATTCGCCCGTTTGTAAAAATATATCTATTGTCAGGTGTACCTCCGAATCTTTCGGTTGGTGGAGCAATGTTCACCTCTTCATAAAATACATTGTTCAATGTTTTCGTATAAATGAACTCAGCAGATGCAATCAATCCCCAGAATGGCAGTTTATGATCCACACCAAAACTAGTTCTGATTACCTGTGGGTATTTAAAGTTTTTTGCAAACAAATCCATTTGTCCTTGAGGGATGGCATCAGTTCCGCCGAAATCAGCAACAGTTTTCTGATCGAAAGGATCTGGGTTGAATTCTCCATCTAAACCAGAACTTTGGAAAGTACCCCCTACAGTAGCTCCATTGTTGTTGTACATTGCGCCTGGCCATACAAAAGGAACACGACTGGTGAATACACCTACGCCTCCTCTAAGTTGTGTCGTCTGATCTCCATTCACATCGAAATTGAACCCAAGTCTTGGAGCAAACAACAATTGTGCTCCGGGTGCTTTTCCTGCTTCAGCTCCTTTGAGGTCATAACCTGCTGCTTCGATAGCTGGTGCCGCAGTGCTATTGAAATACCCATCATCAACAGGATCATCAATAAACATTGGAATATCAACTCTAATTCCACCTGTCACTTTTAGTTTTTCATTAACCTGAATTTCATCCTGAGCATAGAAACCCAGCTGCATAGCCTTGAATTTCGCAGCAGCAGCAGTTTCATCTCCAGTTTTATCATCTACTAATGAGTAACTTCTGGCGAAAGAAGTTGGCTCATTGGCAAGGAATCCGTCAATATCATCAAAATCATAAGAACCGAAATTCTGACGAATAAATACATTGTTCATGTCATAAAACTCATTGTGAGTCCCGAACGTGAACGTATGCTTACCCTTGTACACATTAAAGTTATTGGTAATGGTAATTATGTTTTGTTTTAAATAATTACCAGTCGAAAACTCTTCACTACCTAACTCGATATCTCCACCTCTAATGTCAACATAAGGAAACGGATTTCCAAGTGGGTCTCTATTGTCTTCTACTGTAGTTCTTCCAATAATCAATTTATTAGACTTGTTGCCGAAGTTACTATTCAACTCTACCGTACTTGAGTTTGTAGTCGTAGGAAAGAAAACCCCTTGATTTTCAAATCTGATCCTAGAAGTAGAAGATTGACCGGGAGAGAAGTTCTCTCCTTTGTTGTAACTATGACGGAAAGTCAATTTATGGTTGTCATTGATATTCCAATCCAACTTAAACATTACTTTTTCTGCGTCGAGTTTACTTTTGGTATCTTCATACGAACCTGGGTCATAGCCCATGGCATTGACAGCATCAATCAATGACTCCAATTCTGCTCTACTTACTCCACCAGTGTAGGTCGCGAAATCAAATGGGTTTGGTGTTTCATCTCTTTGAATTTCACCATTTACAAAAAAGAAAAGTTTGTCTTTGATGATTGGACCACCTAACCTAAAACCATAAGTTTTAGCACTGAAGTCAGCTAATTTTTTACGTTCTTGACCAGCCACCTCTAAAAAACCTGGCGTTTTCCCTGACAAGCTTTCGTTTCGAACCAGGTAATAAGCAGATCCTTCAAATTCATTCGTTCCGCTTCTGGTAACTGCACTGATACTACCTCCAGAAAAACCTCCTAGAGTTACATTGTAAGGAGATACATCTACCTGGATTTGCTCCAATGCATCCATACTAATCATTGACAATCCAGAAACCTGACCCCCATTCTGACCATTTCCTGCTAAACCAAAAACGTCATTACTAACAGCACCATCAATGAAAATAGAATTGAATCTATTGTTAGATCCAGCAATAGAAATTCCTCCTGAAGAAGTAAAGGCTGCTTGAGGAGTCAACCTCACAAAGTCGTTCAAAGTTCTTGATGCATTTGGCAGTTGGGCCAGTTGATCTGCAGATACAGCAGTGGAAGCTCCATTTCTGTTGCCATCAAATACACCGCCCTGACCAGCAGAAACAACAATTTCTTCTAGTTCAGTAGCTGTCTGAGACAATACTACATCCAACTTAAAGTTTCGACCTAAAGTGATATAGACACCTTCCTTTTCGTAATTTTCAAAACCCACAAAAGAAATTGTGATTTTGTACGGCCCTCCTGCCTTCATGTTTGGGATTCTGTAAAAACCAGACAAATCGGACACATTTCCATACCTTGATCCTGTAGGTACATGAACTGCAACCACAGTAGCTCCTGGAAGTGTCTCTCCAGTACCGTCTGTAATCTGGCCGTTAAGCCCGCCAGTAGTGACACCCTGTCCATAAGACAATTGGCTTCCTAATATACAGGAACCAATCAGGATGCAAAAAAGTAGAATCGTTTGTTTCATAATGAGACTGTTTAAATAATCAATTGGGTTAATTAAATTTAAAAAAAGAACAATAAAATTTATTGATCAATAAAAGAGATTTATCTTTTACAAATCACCAATAAATAACAATGGATAATTCATATAACAAGTTAAATTTATAGAGCTGGATGAAATCAATTTTCTCATGAAAATTTACAACAAATTTAGACTATAAACCAATCCATATTGGAAAACACATCTTATTGTTAATTTCAGCGCA
>CAXBNB010000090.1:0-9478 GCA_963976505.1 uncultured Reichenbachiellaceae bacterium | reverse complement strand
CTCAAGTACCGTAACGGGAATCATTAACAGGTTGGAGAAAAAGGGTTACATCGCGAGACTTCCTAAATCCGGTGACAAAAGAGTGACATTTATTGCACTTACTGCTGTAGGGCTAAAACTATTGCAAGACACACCTAATGTTCTGCACGACAGACTTGCAAAGAAACTGAGCTCTCTCTCCGTCGATGATCAAAAAATGGTAAGAAAATCACTTGAAATAATAATTTCGGCTATGCAAATCAAAGAAGTTGAAGCTTCTCCCCTTCTTATTTCAGAAGAACCAATGGATGATATTCCTCAATAATTAATTTTTGTTCTATAGAACTTTTTATGTGATTTCTATTTCTTTAACTTTGTAAATGTTCTATAGAACATTTTATTTAGATTACTTAGCATCATGTATTACACAGAAGAAGAAATTACATTAATTGAAGGAGCAGAAAACTTTTCGGAACTACCAAATTCCATTACAGACGGAGGAAACCTTGAAGGACTTCAAGAATTAAAAATCCCTGAACCAATAAAAGAACCTGTCTCTCAAGATTTGCTTGAACATCGATATTTCATCAAAAGTGAGTTCTGGAAAAAAATGCCTGCATTTAAAGACATTACCGAAGAAGAGTTTCTTCAATCCAAATTCCAAAATCGCAATACCGTACGGAAGGTCAAAAAGTTAAAAGAATTAACTGAAGGACTGGTTGATCCTAAATTCATAGCAGATGTAGAAAAAGGAATGGAAAGTGCACCAATGAACCTAAGCATTTCGCCTTATATAATGAGTCTGATCAATTGGGACGATCCATACAACGACCCACTTAGAATTCAGTTTATCCCAGTCAGTAGCGAAAATGAACCAGACCACCCTAAGTTGACACTTGATTCTTTAGGAGAACAAGACGACTCACCAGTTCCTGGGCTGGTCCACCGGTATTTTGATAAGGTTTTGTTTTTACCTCTGGATGTATGCCCAGTCTATTGTAGGTTCTGCACCAGAAGCTATGCCATTGGCGGAAACACTGAAACCGTTGATAAAGTCAAATTTCAAAACACACCTAAAAAATGGCACAATGCTTTTGCCTATATCGCTTCCAGACCGGAAATTGAAGATGTTGTGATTTCAGGAGGAGATGCCTACATGTTAGCACCTGATCGATTGAGGCTCATTGGTGAAATCTTGCTCGATATCCCGCATGTGCGAAGAATGCGTTTTGCTACAAAAGGACCGGCAGTAATGCCAATGAAGATACTTACCGATGATGCCTGGACAAATGCGTTAACTGATATTGTAACTGCAGGCCGTGAAAAAGGTAAAGAGGTGGTCCTTCATACACATTTTAATAGTGCTAATGAAATTACAGATATCACACGCAAAGCAATGTTGCAACTCTTTAAAAGTGGCGTCACTGTTAGAAATCAAAGTGTGCTTATTAAAAATGTAAATGATACAGCGGAAACCATGATTCATTTGATCAGAAAACTATCTTATATGAATGTGCAGCCATACTATGTTTACCAACATGATATGGTAGAAGGTACTGAAGACATGCGTACCAGCATTAAAGATACCGTTGAACTAGAAAGAATCATACGTGGAGTGACCGCAGGATTTAATACCCCACTTTTTGTAACGGATGCTCCTGGAGGAGGTGGAAAAAGAGATGTGCACAGTCACGACTATTACGATGAGGTAACGGGCATCAGCATATACAGAAGCCCAAGTGTGGATGATTCCAAGCTATACATCTATTTTGACCCTATCTCTTCTTTGCCAATTGAAGGACAGAAGTTATGGGAAGATGAGTCTCTCCATGAGATGTTGATAGAAAATGCCATAAAAAATTCAGGTTACGCCTCTTTGAAGCATGCGCAATAAATGCATATTGTTGATTTTATAGTTTTTGGCTTTTACTTTATTGGCATACTTGCAGTAGGCCTGTATTTCTATAAACAAAACACTTCTAGGGAAGACTTCTATGTAGGTGGTCGATCCATTAGTGCTGGGCATGTTGGACTTTCCATAGCTGCTACTGATGTTGGTGGTGGCTTCTCCATCGGTCTAGGAGGTTTGGGATTTACCATGGGTCTTGCAGGCACGTGGCTGTTGTTTACAGGATTGGTTGGGGCATGGCTAGCCGCTGTACTGACTGTTCCTAAATTAAAGAAACTAGACATGCAGTATGGATTGTTTACATTTCCAGATTTTCTGGCTTTAAAATACAATAGAAATGTAGCGACAATTGCTGCCTTAATCTCAGGAATAGGTTATTTGGGATTTACTTCCGGACAAATATTAGCCGGTGGTAAATTGGCTGCTGCAAGTGTCTTTTCGACCATAACATGGGCTGATCCTTTGTTTTTCTCATTGGTCGTGATGGCTTTGATTGTTGTGATCTATACCGCCATGGGAGGGTTGAAAGCAGTGATTTACACCGACACTGTACAGTGGATAGTGTTATTGTCCGGATTGCTATTCTTAGGGTTTCCTTTTGCGTATTACAAACTTGGAGGGTGGAAAATAATCAGTAGTGCGCTACCGGATAGCCATTTTTCTTTAACAAACATATCCGGCATCACATTGGTCAATTGGTCGTTTTCAATTATCCCTATTTGGTTTATTGCCATGACACTTTACCAACGTGTATATGCTAGTCGTGATGTAAAACAGGCAAAAAAAGCCTTTTTCATTGCAGGAATATTTGAATATCCGATGCTGGCATTTGTTGGGGTTGGGTTGGGAATGTTGGCCAGGGTGGCTTTTCCTGAAAGTGATCCCGAAAGTGCCTTACCCATGTTGCTGACAAAGGTTTTACCGATTGGTGTAGCAGGATTTGTACTGGCAGCCTATTTTTCAGCTGTAATGTCCACGGCGGATAGTTGTTTGATAGCTTCATCTGGCAACTTTCTGAATGACATTTTCTCCGAAAAATTGAAAAAACACACCAGCCAAAGTCTGATTAGGTTTTCTCAATTGGTCACATTGATTATTGGAGTGTTGGCATTTTTATTGGCTACATATTTCACTTCAGTATTAAGCATTGTGTTGCATTCATATTCTTTTATGGTCTCTGGTTTACTCGTCCCGACGCTATTTGCTTATTTTTCAAAATATACGAGTAGCAAAGCTGCCATGGTGAGTATGGTCGGTGGTGGAAGTTTAACTCTGTTTTTGATTTTTATTAATTTAAAACTTCCTTTTGGTCTCGACCCAACAATTTTTGGAATATCAGCTTCATTTGCACTTTACCTTATAACTTATAAACTCTCAACGAAATGATGATATTTGATAAAACAGAAAAAATAGGAAAATCGACCGTACAACATGGCCCAAATAACGACAGGGCTTATTTGATGAAATTACACCCCGAAGATTCGGGTAAAATCGTTGAGAAACTGTATAACCTTGCCATAATAAAGAGGTATTCAAAAATATTTGCTAAAGTTCCTGCATCAAATGTGGACTACTTTAAGAAAAATAATTTTAAAATTGAAGCCAATATACCACGCCTATACAATGGCAGTGAAACTGGGTATTTTTTAGCTCAATACTTCAACTCCAACAGATCTTACATTTCAAAAGGAGAACTCACATCGATCCAATCAATTGTTTCAGAAGCCGTTGAACCATTCGATCCATCCAGTGTAAATTTAACCTCTGAATATCAAATCCGGTTGTTAAAAATCAGTGATGTTTCAGCACTAGCTGATTTGTATAAAAATGTATTCAGTGTATATCCATTTCCGATTTTTAAGAAGAATTACCTCAAAGATACTATGGGAGACAATGTAAAGTATTTTGGGGTCTTCAAGAATGAAAAATTGATTGCTGCTTCTTCAGCGGAAATCGACTTTGGCCAAAAAAATGCAGAATTGACTGATTTTGCTACACATCCTGACCATTTGGGAAACAAGTTGTCTTATTTTCTATTGAAAAAAATGGAAGATTCAATGTATAAAAAAGGGATAAAAACACTTTACACCATAGCCAGAACTTCATCTCATGGCATGAACAAAACTTTTGGCAGGTCGGAGTACAATTTCGGTGGAACTCTCATTAACAATACATTGATTGGAGAATCCATCGAAAGTATGAATGTTTGGTATAAAAATATATTACTCTGACAAAAAAGTCCTGTGCTTTCGCACAGTGATTTTGCGAATTTATTTAGGAACGATCACCAGTATGCTATTATTTTTTCTTACTTAGCCTATCCTAAATGCAACTCCTAGAATGATTGATTCACTTCAAAGATCATTTCAGTTAAGCTTTGACCCTTTGTTATTTTTCAAATACCTAAAACACCTCTCAACCGCGTGTACCCCGAACGACTGACAGAAAGCTGGGTCCCGTCATGAAGTAAGGCGACATGAGAATCCTTTTCAAATGCTTCCAAGCGAGCGATTTCTTTAACTTTTACAATGAAAGAGCGATGAATTCGCACAAAATCAGCAGTAGGCAATGTCAACTCGTAATACTTCATGGTATTTTGTTTTAGAAAATTACCTTCTTCGGTATATAACCGTACATAGTCGTCCATCGCCTCGATGTATCGAATTTTATCCACAGATATAATGTTGATTTTTGCCCCGTTTTTGATCACTACTCTAGAGAGGGTCTCCTCCGACGGATTGCTTTTGTGCACCAATGATTCAATTGCCTCAGTCTGCTTTTCATTTTGATAGATAGATGTCTTACTTTTTGAAGTGACACTGCAAACCTTTCTTTGGAATAAGGTTTTAACAAATAATCAATAGCACTCTTTTCGAAAGCTTTAATCGCATATTGATCAAAGGCCGTACTAAATATAATGTATGGCGGATCTTCTAGCAACTCAAGCATTTCAAATCCGGTGAGCTTGGGCATCATCACATCCAAAAACACTAGATCCGGTTTCAATTCTTGGATGGCTTTTAAGCCTTCAAATCCATTGGCACATTCCCCAATGACCTCCAAATCATCATCATTCAGCAAAAAAGAGCTAATTATCTCTCTTGCTAAATGCTCATCATCAATAATCAGTGTTCTAATTTTTTTCATTGATTTCAGGTAGTATTGGAATTTTCACCTCAACTTTAAATGTATCTTCTTTTTTAACTACAAGCAAAAGGTCGGTCCTTCTGTATATCAGCGACAGTCTCTTTCTAATATTCTCTAGACCTATCCCCTCTCCTTTTCGGGCGATCGCTTCAGGGTCGAAGGTATTTGAGATTTTAATATAGAGTTGGGCACCAACAACCTTGCAAGAGAGTTCAATTGCAACTACATCAGTGCTTTCATTTACACCATATTTCACTGCATTTTCGAGTATGGGTTGTAGAATTAAGTTTGGCACTTTAAAAGCCATACATGATGGACTTGCCTCTATTTTAAAATCTAGACGGTCACCAAACCTAACTTTTTCAATGTCAAGATAAAGAGAAGCATTTTGTAATTCTTCTTTTAATGAATTCATCTCGGCACTTTCTTTTCCAATTGAATACCTTAAAAAATCGCTTAGCTTTATTACCATCTCTTGCGCTTTTTCAGGCTTGGTCAAGGTTAAGGCACTTATAGAATTGAGACTATTGAAAATAAAATGAGGGTTGATCTGTGCTTTCAACATTTTCAACTCAGATTCATTGAGAAGAGACTTTAGATGGAGTTCTTTTCCCGTCTTTTCCTGTAAGTCCAAATAATAGTGAACTAAGAAAAATGTGAGTACGATGAGAAAGTAATACATCAACCCAATGATGGCCCTCCAAAAGCCGGTTTGATTTAAGAATACAAGATATTCTTTGGAATCAGCATAAAGAAATGACAAGATCATTTTCGATAACACAACCCAACATGCCACTGTTAATGAAGAAGCAACAACGTGGCGTCCGACAAAGGAGAAATAGTCGCCTTTCACCACACTTGAAAACCTTACCACATACCAGAAACCTAGAGCCATTGAGCCAAATACAAGATTATGAATAAGGCTATCCGTGATGGATATAGTAAGGCTAAATCCATAGATATTAAATAACACGAAAGCATGAACAGCGATAACCAACACCCATGCCAACGCATATAATTTATAACCTGAACCTTCTAATATTGGATGCTTCAATTATTTCTAGATTAAATACTTTTGATTTCTCCTCCGCCAAACATAACAAACCCTTTGATTCTTAACACCTTAGTTGGGTCTTGAGATACATTCGACATCAGGGGTCGTTTATCGGCATATTCACCAAATATGATAAAACTTTCTACCACCACCGTCCAATCTGCAGGAACGAGCAGCGCACTCCCTCCAAACATGCAAAAAACATCTATGATATTTTCTTCATTTGACAGTTGAGTATCTAAAAAATTGATTTCCGATCCACCGAATACGGTGGTAATTTTTCCTCCTTTAAAATTCTGAGCACTTATTTTCTTTTTTGTTCCACCAAAAATAGACACCTCATCTATGTAATCTTCATCCAGACTTACCGTGTCTCGATTGAACACATGGTGCCTTTTTTTCATCAGCATAGATACGCCAATAGCTACAAGTATCAGTGGCCACCAGTCTCTTAGGCTTATATGAGGCCAATAAAACACTTCTGATAAAAGGCTAATGCCACCGATTAATAAAAAGACTATTCCTGACCTCCTACCAGTTGCCAGCATCGTCCCTCCAATCAAGACAAATATTGACTGCCAACCGAAAAAGTAATGTGGAATAAAATCAGGGATGAGGTCAAAGTTTCTAAGTAAGAAATACCCTCCAATTGATACAAGTACGACTCCTAGCCATACGTTTTTTCCAGAATGTTTGTGTTCTCTCATGATAATTTAGTTTTGTTACAGGTAAAAGTACGGGGTAAACCAACCTGTAAATAACCAAAATCGGTAAGCTGTTGTTTTCTACCGGTAAGAGGAAGATTAAGAATTGTTAATAAACAAGTGACTCTAAGCAATTGATTCAATCCCATAAAAGAAAATCAACTATTCCGTTCGTAATGCTTTAATAGGATTAGATAGTGCAGTTTTAACCGATTGAAAACTTATGGTAATCAGAACAAGAGCTAAAGTTACCAATCCTGAAATCACAAAACTCAATGGAGAAATATCAATTCTGTAGGAGAATTCTTCCAGCCACTTGCTGCCCGCCCATATAGTAAGCGGAACAGATATGACCATAGCTACTACTCCAAGCACTATGAATCTACTCGACAACATAACTACAATACTTGGTATAGATGCTCCCAGCACCTTTCTGATACCTACTTCTTTCATTTTTTGAGATGCCACAAACATGATCAGCCCATAGGATCCTAAGCAGGATATGATGATGGCCAGTATGGCAAAGTACCCAACCAGTGTACCCAGTTGTTCTTGACTCTTATAGCCTTGCTCAAGGTTTTCATCCAGAAATGTATGAGTAAATGATTCATTTGGAAAAAACTCATTGTAGCTGGCTTCCACACTGGCGAGTGTCTCCGGTATGTTCTGATTGTGTATCCTTATAGAAAAGACATTGAACTGAGCGGTGTTCACTTCCATAACCAACGGCCCCATGGGCTCAGATAATGGTAAAAAATGGAAATCAGATACTACCCCAACTACTTTTCCTGTTTTCCCTTCTACATTAATGTCCTTGCCTATTGCATCGGTGTTGGTTCCAAAATTGTATTGCTTTACAGCATATTCATTGATTAGAAATGCATTTTGGTGGTCCGTTCCAAATTCTTTAGAGAAATCTCTGCCTTCAACTATTTCAATTTGATATGCCTGATTAAAGTCATAATCTACTGAAAATACAGGTGCAAGCATATTGTCTTCTGCCGTAAACCCTTCTGGAATAATGTTTCTGTGCACCATTCCAAAGCCCGGAACATTGGCAGAAGCGGTACTTGCTTCTACGCCCGGTATTGTTGCCAACACTTCTTCAAATGCATTCATGGTTTGACGTTTCTGTTGATCCACTCCACCAAAGACATTGTTGAAATTTTGACTTTGCACTGGTACATTAATCATTAAGTCTTTCTTAAAGCCCAGTGGTTTATTCCTCAGTAGATTCAGTTGATCAAAAACAATAATAGTACTAGAAATCAATACCATTGAAATACAAAACTGGGCTACTATCAATACTTTTCGAAAAGAAAGCCCCCCATTATTCTGGTTGGAAGCAATACCTTTTAAACTATAAACTGGTGATATTTTTGTTACAAAAAATGACGGATATAATCCAGCAAGAAACCCCGTGAGTACAAACAAGATTAAAAAACCAATGACTAACTCGGGAGAAAATAATACATCAGGTGTAAGTGTTTTATCCGTTAAGTCATTTAAAACTGGCAATAACATACTCGTGAACCCCAAAGCCAACACAGAGGCAATGAATGTAAGCACAAAAGATTCTCCTAAAAACTGAAAAATTAGATTTCAGTGCACCCAATACTTTTCTCATCCCTATTTCTTTGGTTCTTTGTAGCGAACGAGCGGTAGAAAGGTTGATAAAATTGATGCATGCTATCAGTAGAGTAAGTGCCCCAACTGCCATAAATATATACAGGAAGGTGAGACTGCCCGGTGGTTCGGCTTGAGCCTGAATTTCCGCATTCAAATGAATGTCTTCCAATGGCTGTAGTTTAAAACTTTGATCCTTTTGCATGTTCTCGGGAATTTTATCGGCAATAAAATCCGGAAACTTAGCATCAACACTAGCCGGTTGACTGCCCGGCTTAAGCAATACGTAAGTGATAGAATGCGACACCATCCAATTCCTTTTAAAATTACCTCTGATATTCTCTCTCAGGTTTTCTGATTCTATGTCATACATGTTGTCATACGGTACGAGCATATCAAAATGGATGTGAGAGTTGGAAGGAAAATCTTTAACCACAGCTCCCACCTGAAAAGTAGTGCTGCCCTCCATGACAATCTGCTTGCCAATGGGATTGGTTTCACCGAAATACTTTTTCGCTATTTCTTCACTCAAAACAACCGTAAACGGATTTTTAAGTGCTTTATTCAAAGAACCTTTCACAGGAATAAAAGAAAAAATATCCATGATCGTGGAGTCTGCGAAATAGATATTTGATTCTTCAAACCGTTGTGGTGCTTCTTTCGTTTCACTCGGCACTTGTATACTTACTCCTCGCGAAAACATCCGTCCTGTCTTTTCTACTTCAGGAAAATAAGTGGCAATATGCTCAGACATCACAGGTGGAATCCTACCAATATTGAAATCACCAATCAGGTAATGCACCCTGAAAATCCGATCCTTTTTTGCATGAAATTGGTCATAACTGTACTCGTTGACAACAAAAACAAAAATCAGTAAACAGCAAGTTAAACCTCCGGTAAGACCCAATATGTTGATAAAACTAAACGTTTTATGTCTAAATAGATTTCGAAAGGCAGTTTTGAGGTAATTCCTTAACATGGCTAATTTGATTAATAGTGGTTATCAAGGCCACTCCTTAATAAAGTCAATCTATTGATATAAAGACAGTTAAAGGAGTA
>CAXBNB010000089.1:0-9497 GCA_963976505.1 uncultured Reichenbachiellaceae bacterium | reverse complement strand
AGATCAAAGAAATCATGATTTGTGTTTCTGCGTGATAATCGTCCGGGAACAATGGCCTTAAAGCCCTGTCAACCAAACGGCAAATCAGCACTTCCATATCTGAAAGCCTGGCTTCTCTTTTCAAGAAACCACCTGGAATCTTACCTGCCGAAGCAAATTTTTCCTGGTAGTCAACTGACATTGGAAGGAAATCTACTCCTTCTCTGGCGTCTTTGTTGGAAACAACTGTTGCTAAAAGCATAGCGTTTCCCATTCTTACTACAACTGATCCATCAGCCTGTTTGGCCAATTTACCGGTCTCAATCGTAATTTCTCTTCCATCAGCTAAAGTGATAGATTTGGTTACTACATTTAATGACATAATAATTTTTTAAATTTTGACAAAAATTGAGAATTGAGTGTGAGTGGATGTCAAAATCTGTTAAATATTCGAGTGAGAAGTACAAAAAAGGGAACTCGAATTAACGAATTCCCCTTTGCGCATATTTTTTATTTTCTTAAATTCAATTCAGCGATAATCGCTCTGTATCTGCTGATGTCTCTTTTGTAAAGATAGTCAAGAAGACTTCTTCTCTTTCCTACCAATTTCAAAAGGCCTAATCTTGTTGAATGGTCTTTTTTGTGCGTTTTTAAGTGCTCTGTTAAATAATTGATGCGGTAAGTGAAAAGTGCAATTTGAGATTCCGAAGAACCCGTATCTGTTTTCGACTTTAACCGACCATGATTTTCAAAGACTTCTTGTTTGTTCTCTGTTGATAAATACATGCTTAGAAAAAAGTTTAAATGTTTATTTGTTTAAAGCGTGCAAAATTAGATATATAGATGTTTAAAAGCAAACAACATTTTTAATTGTTAGTTGACTTGAGTTTGAGGGCCTTCTTTTTATCCCACCAATCCTTGAGTTTCTGCAGCCAGACTTCATAGAAATCCGCATCAAATAATTTGGCATCCCTTCTTGCTTGATATAAGAATATTAAGCCAAAAGGCAGCAAGACCAGATCTGCTACCCAGGCAGCATAAGCTCCTTCCATTACGCTGGCTTTGGCCCATTTATCTGCTATTACTGTCAATACATAAAAGATGATGAAAAAGAATACAGAAACTATTACAGGCATTCCTAGCCCACCTTTTTTTATTATAGCTCCAAGTGGAGCCCCTATTAGGAACATTATAAAACACGCTACCGCCTGGGAGAATTTTTTGTATTTCTCGAGGATATGCATGTTTGTGATAGCCTTTAAGTCCGATAATCTCAAATTTTTAGTACTGATTCCGGATTTGACAGATCTAGCTGCGACTGCTGCTTTGAGTAATATATTTTTCTTTTTTGATGGAAGACTACTTAAGCTGTCCATATGGAATCGAACAGCAGCCAGCAATGAATCGTTTTCTATGTAGTCAAAATTAGTTTTATTCTTGTATTTCCTAATGCCTGTATTGAGCGGCTTTTTCTTGACTTCAACCACTTTTTCGGACTTTTCAGGTTCAGGTTTTTTAACAAGAGAAGGAGTATTGATTGACTTGGTGCTGTCTATTGTCTCTTTCGCAAGAGTCTTATTTTTTAATATCCTGTTCGCAAAAAGGTTGGTGGGCTTGGTGAAGGTTTTGATCTCTTTGAGCTTGTTTTTGGTGGAATCTGCTATCGGTTTTAGTACACCTTTATGAACAGGATACGTTTTCTCCAGATCCTGCTTTTCATTAGTTGCATCTTTAAGATTGCTAGTATTATCTACGATGGGTGGTGTTGTTTTTTTTGTTAGATCTTCTGCTTCTGAATCTTGTTTTTGTTGTTGCTTTTCTCTGAGGTATTCGATGCTATCAACATTGTGTTCGAACATTTCTTCAATCATCCTAAGACTGTCTTTGGTGTTTTGTTTGGTTCTGAATTTCTCAAAAGCCAAAAGTAGAGGCTCTGGTATTGTTAATTCGGTATTGAAATGGTATCTGAATGCTGAGCCTGCCCCTTTAAAGATTTGATATTTAGTGGTGGATATAGTATTATTCATTGAATCAATATCTTGAGTAAGTTTCTCGACATTTTTCATGAGCTTATTTCCAGAAAACAAGTCCATGTCGGTGCGGTCTAAGTCAAACGATGAAAGACTGAATACCATTTTCATGACAGAAAACTCTGTTCGGGCAAATGTTTCTATTTTTGTTTTTGACCTATTTTTTTTGTTTTCTCCTTCAATGTAATGATTGCCATTGAAGAGCTCCATCATCAAATAGCGGTCATTTGCTATGGTGTACATTCGGCAAGAGTCGGCTATAATCACCTTTTTGTTGCCTCCCATTGAAGAACCCTTGTGATCGTAAATGATGACATCACTCATAGAAACACCGTCGGAGTATTTCTTTTTAACCTTCATACTATAATTGGGAATCCCCTCATAGAACTGTCCTTCTTTAAGATCCAAAGAAGGTTTTTTCTGTTTGATGTCATAAAGCAAGCTATAGGCACGCAAGTTGGCATTGGGCACTATGTAGTTGTTGGAAAAGTAGGCACCTATAGATATAAACACAACCAGAATACCTGTTGGTAAGAGTGTTCTGGTAAGAGAAATGCCAGCAGCCTTTATGGCTGTGAGTTCAAAATGTTCGCCGAGGTTGCCATAGGTCATGATGGAGGCGATCAATATGGCCAGTGGTAAGGCAATTGGTGTCATATTGATGCTGAAATAGACTAGTAGCTCTCCAAAAACCTCATACCCAAGGTCTTTTCCTACCAGGTCGTCAAAGTATTTCAACATATACTGGATCAGTAATATGAATACCGAAACACAAAATGTTAAAATAAGTGGCCCGATAAAAGACTTAAGTATCAGCTTATCGAGTTTTTTCATAATTTATTCATTGGAGAAATAGAGCTGCTGCGCAAAACCTGTATTCATTCTATTAAACTTCAAAAGTATAATTGAAATTGCAGATTATGGTTTTTTTACTGATAAAAACTATTGTTGTTGGCCTTACCGTTCTACATTGGTTTGAAACCCCAATCTGTTAATTGACTCTTTTTCGTTCGAATTGGAAAATGCTGAAATGGCCAGGTCTATCTGCTCAAAACAGTGGTCTTCACCTATGGCATCAGCAAATCCTTCTTGGACGAAAATATCTCTAACCGGACCAATAACACTGACAAATGCGAGCTCTATGTTTTTAGCAAGGCAAAAATCGAGCAACTCGTGTAGTGCCAACATGCCGCTGGAGTCTATACTGGAAATGCTTTGCGCATCAATGATCAATACTTTTAAATCACTGCTTTTGAGTAACACTATCTCCTCTATTTTTTCCTTGAAATAATTGACATTGGCGAAGTAGATTCTCGAATCAAATCGTACAATCAAAAACCCTTTTATTTCCACAGCCTCTTTGAATCTTTTGATGTTTTTAAAGAAATTGGTGTTTGGAATTTGTCCCAATACTGCCATGTGTGGTTCTGTAGTCTTGTAGATCATCATGGCCAATGAAAGTCCTACCCCTATCAAGATGCCTTCTTTTATTCCAATAATGAGTGTGCCTGCAAACGTACTTAGCATCATATAAAAATCTGCTCTGTCGGTTTTCCAAAGGTATTTGCATTGTTTTAGGTCAATCAAACCCAATACTGCGACAAGTATGATGGCTGCAAGTATGGCATTTGGTAAAAAATAGAACAAGGGTGTGAAAAACAAAGCTGTAATCAATACCAGTCCTGCACTTACATAAGAGGCAATAGCAGTTTTAGCACCGTTGGCCTCACTCACAGCAGACCTGCTAAAGCCTCCGGATGTAGGAAAACTGCTGAAAAAAGAACCAAATATATTTCCTGCACCCAAGGCTATTAGTTCCTTGTTGGCATCAATCCGGTATTCGTTTTTGTGTGCAGGTTCTAATGCCTTGGAGATGGAAAAAGCTTCCATAAATCCAATTAAGGCTAAAGTGGCAGCAACTGGCAAAAGGTTTATAATATTTTCTGAACTAATGTCAGGGACAGCAAAACCAGGAAGACCTGTTGGTATCGTTCCGATAATTTTTAGACCAGTTTTCTCAAGGTTTAAATAGTTGACGCCTATAATAGATAAGATGACAACAAGCAATGCTCCTGGAATCAGCTTGTTTATTTTTTTTGTTACCAGTAAAAATACAATGCCAATCAGGCCAACAGTAACAGATACCCAGTTTATTGATTCGATTTTCGAAACAAATTCCAAAACAATATTATGTACGTATTTGTTTTGGGATATTTTTACTCCGCTAAAATGTGTCAACTGATTGATGCTGATGACCAATGCTGCAGCATATGTAAACCCATTGATGACTGGTTTGGATAAAAAATTTACGATAAACCCCAATCTCAAAACACCCATTGAAAGCTGAATGACACCTATCATAAAGGCGAGTAATATGGCGAGTAATATATATTGCTCACTATTGGCAACCGCTAGGGCGGATACTCCGGTAGCGACAATTATGGAGTCCATAGCCACTGGGCCTACCGCCAGTTGTCGAGAGGTACCTAGCAAGGCATAAATAAGTTGAGGGAAAATGGCCGCATAAAGTCCGTAGATTGGGGGCAGTCCGGCAATCATGGCATAAGCCATGCCTTGTGGGATGAGCATCACACCTACCGTGATTCCGGCAGAAAGATCCAGACGGAACTTTTTGGAATTGTAGGTTTTCAAATCTTCGAACAGGGGAAAGAGCTTCTTCAAGTAGGATGAATCATTTTATAAATGTTGTAAAATTAGGGAGGAATACCCTTCCTAAGTGTAACAATGGTTACAAACCATCACTTTATCAATTTTGCTATTTCACAAAATTTCAATTTTATTTCTATGCAGTTCTATTTTGTCCTCATTTTCCAGTTTTTTCAAAAGACGTGAAACCACAACCCTTGAAGTGTTCATTTCTGTAGCAATTTCCTGATGGGTTTTTGAAATGGTGAAACTGCCCGTATTTTGCTTTATGTCAAGCAAGTAATTCATAAGTCTCTCATCCATTCTCAAAAAAGCCACTGAATCCAATGCAGTGAGCATTTCTTCAAATCTGAGATTGTATGAATTAAATATAAACTGTCTCCAGGTAGAGTATTTCATCCAAAGATCCATGTATTGAAGTGGTACCATCCAGACTTCAGCATTAGTTTCAGCAATTGCCTTTATCTCACTTTTTTTATGTTGGATGCAACAAGTCAAAGACATGGCACAGGTGTCACGTTCCCCTAGGTAATATAAAAATAATTCATGTCCCTTGTCGTCTTCTCTTATTATCCTGATAGAACCGCTCAATACCAATGGTATTTCCTTGATGTACTTCCCATAATCTATCATGACCTTGCCTTCAGTCACACTCATTAGGCGGCCTTTGTCAGCCATTTCTTCAAGCAACTCGGGCTGAAGGATATTTCTGAATTTCTCTAATAGTATTTCTTTCATTTTGTAGTATTCAGAAGGCAATTTATGAAAAGGTATACTTAAAATTTATAAAAACCATGGTGCTGTCTTAATATAAGAAGGTACTAAATAGTGAGTTAGTCGGACATGTTTTCGATTTATCATAATGCCAAATTTAAACTTTGAAAGAGGAATCCAATCTTTGGTAGTTATTTCCTATTTTTGCCTTCTTTTTTGAGAGGACATAATACTTGGTTATAGAATATACATGTTTTTTTTCAATTGAAAGAATCTCTTAAGCTCATATTGATAGATGAAAAATATAAGGAATTTTTGCATAATTGCCCACATTGATCATGGAAAAAGTACATTGGCTGACAGGCTTTTGCAGCACACTGGTACTGTTGCCGATCGAGACATGCAGAATCAGTTGTTGGACAACATGGATTTAGAGCGGGAACGTGGCATCACTATTAAAAGTCATGCCATCCAAATGCACTACATACATGAGGGAGAAGATTATACCTTAAACCTAATAGATACTCCTGGTCATGTAGATTTTTCATATGAAGTCTCACGGTCAATTGCGGCCTGTGAGGGAGCCTTACTTATTGTGGATGCATCCCAGGGGATTGAGGCTCAGACCATATCCAATCTATATTTGGCACTTGAGCACGACCTGGAAATTATTCCGGTGTTGAATAAAATTGATTTGCCGGGCGCTATGCCTGAGGAGGTTTCTGATCAAATTATAGAATTGATTGGCTGTGATGTCGAAGATATAATTCATGCCAGTGGAAAAGAAGGTCTAGGCATAGAAGACATACTCAAGGCAATTATAAAGAAAGTACCCGCCCCGAAGGGAGATCCGAACGCACCATTACAGGCAATGATTTTTGACTCTGTCTTCAACTCATTTAGGGGTATTGAAGTTATATTTAGAATATTCAATGGTAAAATAGCCAAAGGAGATAAGATTAAGTTTGTCAACACAGGAAAGATTTATAATGCCGATGAAATTGGGGTTTTGAAGTTGCTTCAGGAGCCTCAAAAGGAGATGAGTGCCGGTAACGTTGGTTACTTGATTTCGGGGATTAAAGTGGCGAAGGAAGTGAAAGTGGGGGATACAATCACTCATGCAAACAATCCGACGAAAGAAACGATAAAAGGCTTTGAAGATGTAAAGCCGATGGTTTTTGAAGAATTGAGAGATGCAATGGAAAAATTGCAATTGAATGATGCTTCTTTAGTATGGGAGCCAGAAACTTCTGCAGCTCTTGGTTTTGGATTCAGATGTGGATTTCTTGGCATGTTACACATGGAGATTGTTCAAGAAAGGCTGGAGAGGGAATTTGACATGACGGTGATCACCACCGTTCCTTCCGTACAATTTAAAGCAATTAAATCTGATGGTTCTATTCAATTGATCAATGCGCCATCTGAAATGCCTGATCCGACTAAAATTAGTTATGTCGAGGAGCCATACATCAGAGCACAAATCATTACCAAGGCCGATTTTATTGGCCCAGTAATTTCTCTCTGTATAGACAAAAGAGGTGAGATAAAAAACCAAGTATATTTAACTTCTAATAGAGTAGAATTGACCTTCGAACTGCCACTAGCAGAGATTGTTTTTGATTTTTTCGATAAGTTGAAAACGATTTCCAAAGGGTATGCTTCACTGGATTATGAATTGATCGAATCCAAAGTCTCAAAAATGGTGAAGTTAGATATAATGCTCAATGGAGAGCCAGTAGATGCATTGTCTGCGGTTGTACATAGGGATAAAGCATACGAATGGGGAAAGAGATTGTGTGAAAAATTGAGGGAGTTGTTGCCTCGTCAGATGTTTGAAATAGCCATACAGGCTTCTATTGGTTCTAAAATTATTGCACGGGAAAGCGTGAGGGCCATGCGGAAAAATGTATTGGCAAAATGTTATGGAGGGGATATTTCCAGAAAGAGGAAATTGCTTGAGAAACAGAAAAAAGGAAAAAAGAGAATGCGTCAGGTGGGTAATGTAGAAATACCTCAGGATGCTTTTATGGCGGTACTTAAATTGGATTAATTGTTATGCCTACATTATTAGACGGACGAAAAATATCATCTGAAATTAAAGCAGAAATCAAGTTGAAGGTGGAAAAAATGAAAGCTGCTGGTCAAAGGGCACCTCATTTGGCCATTATCATCGTAGGTGATGATGGAGCCAGTCATACTTATGTGGATGGTAAAATCAAAGCCTGTAAGGCTGTAGGGTTTGACTATACACTGATGCAATTTGCGCCTACTATATCAGAGGAAAAACTACTCAAGCATGTAGATCAGTTAAATGCAGACAGTGATATAGATGGATTCATAGTTCAGCTGCCACTGCCAGAGCATATTTCAGTCGAAAAAGTGACAGAAAGTATCTCGCCCGAAAAAGATGTGGATGGTTTTGTCAATCAAAATTTTGGTAGTATTACTTCGGATTCACCTTTGTTAATGCCAGCTACTCCGTTTGGAGTAATGGAGTTACTCAAAAGGTATGAAATAGATACCAAAGGCAAGAACTGTGTCATTGTAGGTGCAAGTCGTCTGGTCGGAGCACCTTTGGCTTTGATGATGTCACATACGGGCCATTCAACAGTTACTCTTTGCCATAAATACACTACCGATTTGGCCAGCCATACCAAAAAGGCAGACATATTAGTAGTGGCTGTTGGCAAACCAAACTTGATTACTCAGGACATGGTCAAAGAAGGAGCAGTTGTGATAGATGTTGGTACTACAAGAGTGGTTGATGCTACAAAAAAATCGGGTTTTAAATTATCAGGAGATGTGGACTTTGACAATGTGTCAAAAAATGCCAGTTTTATTACTCCAGTGCCTGGTGGAGTGGGGCCAATGACTATCGCTTCTCTTATGATCAATACATTACGAGCTGCTCAATACAATCACTAGTTGATGAATCAAACCTCAACGATAGCACAAAAACTTCCTGTCATGGAAATGTTTTACTCCATTCAGGGTGAAGGTTTTCATTCTGGAAAACCTGCCATTTTTGTGCGTTTGGGTGGATGTGATGTTGGTTGCCATTGGTGTGATGTGAAGGAGTCCTGGAATGAAAAGGACCATCCATACTTATCAATTAGTGAAATAATAGATGAAATTTCCCAATACCCTTCAAAAACCATCATTGTTACCGGCGGAGAGCCTTTGATGTACAGTCTTGACGACTTGACTTTTGAGTTAAAACAAAAAGGCTATCAATTACATTTAGAAACTTCAGGTGTGTATACCATGTCTGGTCAATGGGATTGGATTACGTTTTCTCCTAAAAAATTCAAAAAACCTGATCAGTCTATATTTGCAGTAGCCAGCGAGTTAAAAGCAATAGTTGTAAATAAGTCTGATTTTAAATTTGCGGAATCCTTTGTAAATAGCTTGAATGATGATTGTATTCAATACCTTCAACCAGAATGGTCTAAGTCAGAACAAATGACTGCTGTAATTGTGGAATACATAAAAGCGCACCCAGAGTGGAATATTTCCTTGCAAACGCATAAATATTTGAATATTCCATAATATTTATTAATTCTTGCAGTACTAGTTATATGAATATGAGAAATATACTTACTGTATTTACAATACTATTTTTTACTTCCCAAGGAATTGGTCAAAGTCCCAAACTATCTACACAAGACAAAAAGGCTTTAAAATATTATCAGGAAGCAAGTGCGCTGTTGAGGCGTGTCCAATATCCTGAGGCAATAGAACCATTACGTAAGGCTTTGGATAGGGATCAGAACTTTATTGAAGCTTGGCAAGCATTAGGCTTGTCCTATGCCAAGACAGGGCAGTTGGAAGAGGCGATTCAATGTTATGAAAAGCCGATAGAAATAGACCAAGAATCTCCTCGGGTGCCTAGGTCATACTTCACGCTTGCAGATTTATATTTTCAAAAAGAAGAATATCAAAAATCGATTGATTTTGCTAATCGGTACATTGAAAATAGACAAAACGAAACCACCAATATCAAGACCCTTCAAACCATCATTCAGAATTCGGAATATATATTGAAGGCCATAAAAGAGCCACTTCCGTATAACATTCAACCCTTGCCTGGTCAGGCAAACTATTTTA
>CAXBNB010000088.1:0-9533 GCA_963976505.1 uncultured Reichenbachiellaceae bacterium | reverse complement strand
AAACCATTGTTGTCGCTTCCAAATAAAGGCAACAGGACAGCTCCAAAAGCTATTCCGAGGTACACCAAATAAACTAAAAATAGACTAACTGCTCTTGGGGATCTTCTGTATGCAGCAATTGATAACACAACTAATAAATAGAAGAAAATCATTGCAGTGAATCCTGTTAAAGAATTAGCGACAAGGGTGGTGAAAAAAAAATTGAATTTGAAAAATGGAAAAACATATAAGACGGCTATTGTTAATCCCATATATCCAATAACCTCAACTACTCTCCAAGCAAGTAGGTTGATTTTTGCAATTGGTACAATTCCATTGAGGAACCTTGGCATAAATATTAGTATCAAAGCTGCACCTATTTGATAACAATCAAGAGAGAATTGATTGGGGTCTGAATCCAGAATCAAGAGCATGACACCTAGATTTGCAGAACAAAACATGAAAGTGCCAGCGGCTAGAAATAGATAATTCAGGAAAATCTTTTGCCTTATACTTATATATAGAAACAGTGAAAGTGTAAGTGATAAAGTAAGAATTCCTGCCCAAAAGAAGCTGATCGACATGCGTATGTCTTTAAGTTCAGCAGCTTTTGCGTAGCTCATAAGAAACAATGGAGTATTGGTAGTGGACATGGGATTGCGAACCTTCATATAGACATCCACATTGCTTTTTGCAGGAAAATGTACCTTAATAGGGTACATTGGATCTGCGTAAAGTTTAGAATTATAAGGTTTTGACAGTCCGGTTATCACACTTTCACTTTGTAGTTCTCCATTGACTATAAAATGAAACTCTGCTTCATAAGTAAATAGGTTATTTAAGTACAATACCTTGTCAAAATCCTTTTCTGTTTTATCATTCAAAAATGACATGAGCCCATTCAACATTGGTCGTAAACCCATTGAGACCAATATTTTGCCATGCCGATTTTGGTAAAGAAATGATTTTTTTTATATCTATGGATTTCGTAGAGTCAGTATATCGAAGCGTTTCATGTGATATTTCTATAAATTCGGAATTTTCATTTAGCTGAATACGGTCGCGTGCAGCTGCTGATACTGTGGTGGCTAAGAAAAATGTGATCAGGAAAATTCTCATATAATGCTTCTCGATTTCGATCGATTTGATGCAAAATAATAAAGTTGATCGATTAATGAATATTCGAATAAAAAAGAGAAATAGTGTTGGTGTTATTATTCTTAAAAAAGCAAGTATGATATAATGTCACTATTTTAAATGTTTAAGATTTTGTTGGTCTTGTTTTCGGTGGTGGAATTAAAAACCGACTTATAATAGGGCAGACGATGTATTTTGTTTTTGATATTTCAGTTTACTATTTGAATAAATTAAATTTATTCTCCTTAACAACTAGCTTCCATGCGTTGCAGATAAAACCTGAGGTTCTCAATAAAACGGCTAAACTCTTCTGGGGCATTGTTGTATTCAAAAGTTACCCTTAAAGCGTGGGTGGAATTAGATATTTCTACCCATTCAGTACCACCATCGGCACAATCAGGACAGCCGATTACAGGTTCCATAGTGCAAAAAGCAGCTACATCAATTTCGAGTTTCAGCGTTTCGAACCCTGGGAAAGAATCATCACAATCAAAGTCCGGGTATTTTGACTTGTCATTATGTGCTGTTTTTTGAAAAAAAATGGTTGCGTCTGATATGGATATAGTTTTAATACAATAACCTTCACATTTTCCAAAGCTGGTTCCGTAGCTAATGGTAGTAAAACTGGAAATTTCGCAACTGTCTTTTTCTTTACAAGATTCAAAGGTCAGCACATTGATAAAAAGAAGAATGAAACTGTATTTTGAAAGTGTTTTCATATTGAATGTAATCAAGTTGAAAATATATACGTAATTTAACTTGATAACATTTAAGTACTCATATTTGCAACATGAAAAAGCCAAAACTCATATTGGTAGGTGCGGGACCAGGAGATGAAGAATTGATCACAATAAAGGGTGTCAATGCCCTTAAAAGTGCGGATGTGGTACTGTATGATGCTTTAGCAAATGATGCACTGCTTAAATATTGTAAAACGGATGTAAAATTGGTTTATGTCGGAAAAAGGGCTGGGATGCATTACCACCAACAGCAAGAGATCAATCAGATGATCGTGAAATATGCATTGGAATGCGGTACGGTTGTGAGGCTTAAAGGAGGTGACCCATTTGTATTTGGTAGAGGGCATGAAGAGAAAGACCATGCTTTGTCCAATGGATTGGAAGTAGAAATTGTGCCTGGCATCAGTAGTGCGATTGCTGTTCCTGTGATTCAAAATATCCCAATAACAAAAAGAGGAGTAAACGAAAGTTTTTGGGTAATCACAGGTACCACCAAAGAAGAGAAATTGTCAAAAGACATGCACTTGGCTGCTCAGTCATCGGCAACTGTCATCATTTTGATGGGAATGAAAAAACTCACTTCTATTATTGAATTGTTTAAGAAATATAGGGGAGAGGATGAGCCTGTGGCGGTCATCATGAATGGGACCTGCGAAAATGAGAAATCAGGATTTGGAAAAATTTCTACAATAGAAAGTGTTGTAAAAGAAAAAGAATTGGGTTCTCCGTCTATTATTGTTATAGGAGAGGTGGTGAAATATGGAATTGAAACCCTTGCAGGTATTTCTTCCAAATATGTTGCTAAATAGCTTATGAAAATATCGAATGTACTTGATAAGATTGACCAAATCAATACTCAGGATCCAAATATTGAGGTATCTGAAGGTCAATCATATCCTAAGGAAATATTGTATAGCCAGCGGATGACCGATATGTTGCATGACTATGTCACCAACCCTTCCGATGCGCTACAGATTGCTGCAAGAGGTCAGCATATCAAAAGATGGTCTATTCCTCGTTCTGATTATCCAATGGATAGAAAGGGCTACCTGAAATGGCGCACTCAATTGAAAATGTTTCATGGTGAATTGGTGGCAGAGATATTGAAAAGCGAGGGTTGTTCAGAATCTTTTATTAAAGAAGTCGTAGAGCTAATCACAAAAAAGAACCTGAAGAAGGACAGTCAAGCTAAGGCTTTGGAAGATGTGATTTGTTTGGTCTTTTTGAAATACTACTTTAAGGGTTTTGCAGCAAAAAGCAGTCATGAGAAATTGATTGATATTGTTCAAAAGACATGGGGTAAGATGACAGAAGCTGGGCATGAAGCAGCACTGAAATTGCCTTTTGAGGAAAAAGAGCTATTGATTATAAAAGAAGCTTTAGCTTAAATAAACTTTAGTCTATATTATAACGGTAATGGTTGTAAATTCGATGCAATCGAACTGGAAAACTAGGACAAACGCATTTAAAAACAAAAACCTCCTTACCGTACCAGTTACGGTATCCATTGGAATTGCAGTCAACTCTAACAGACCCCAGAACTAGTCTGGGGACAGTAGAATTTTTAAATGCGTTTGCCATGACTGAAAAATAGATGAAGTTGAAAAAGATATTAAAATACACGGGCCTATTGGTGGGAATGATTTTTCTCGCAATAGGCCTTTTTATTGGGGTAATCTGGATAAAGCACTATTTGGTTGCCAGTAAACTACCACAAACAGTAGAAAACCCGGAAAAGCCTACTGGTTACGGGCAATACGTCAATACTTTTATAGGAACGGGTGGTTATCCATGGGTTTGTGGGCACAATTTCCCCGGGGCATCAGTACCTTTTAGCATGGTGAGGTTGAGTCCGGAAACGGCATCCATTTTCCTCAACGAAGAAAGCTTTAACACCTCCGGCTATCATTATTGGAACAATAAAATTGTTGGTTTTAGCCACAACCGCCTGAGTGGTACTGGAGCTACAGATGGAGGCCAGTTTAGGTTCGTTCCGGGCTATGGTGAGCAGACAAGGATTGATTACCGCAATAAGGAGTATATCCCATTTTCCCACGATGATGAAATTGCTTATCCAGGATATTATTCTGTTGATCTTAAAGATAGGGGAGTAAAAGCGGAACTTACTACTGCAAGCCATACAGGAGTTCATCGTTATACTTTCGAGAAAAATGATCAGCCACATCTATTGATTGACATCAGCAGCGCTATAGACAACAAGAGGACTAACAATGGCATAGTGAAAATTAAACCTGAAACTTCTGAAATCGAAGGAGCTATCACAGCACATGGCAGTTTTGGAGGGCGATATGGAGGTTCTAAAGTTTACTTTTCAGCCAAATTTGATCAAAAGTTTGATTCTTATGGCATTTGGAATGGAAAGAAGTTTTTTCAATCGTTAAGTGAAGAAGAGGGTGATACGCTTGGTATTGACATTGGATTTGGCAAAACAACGAAACCGCTGGTTGTCAATGTGCAAGTAGGCATTTCTTATGTAAACATTGAAAATGCCAGATTGAATAGAACAGTAGAAACTTCTGGTAAAAACTTTGAAGATATATTGTTAGAAGCAAAAAGCAAATGGGAGGAAAAGCTTTCTTTGATTAAAATTGAAGGAGCAACAGAAGAGCAGAAAACCATTTTTTATACAGCCTTGTACCGCTCATTTATGATGCCTACCATGTACACAGATGTCAATGGTGAATACCACGGTTTTGACAAACAGGTTCATCAAACGGATAGCGCATTCAATTACTACACCGATTTATCTCTTTGGGATACTTACCGCACTTTGCATCCATTGTACAACCTGATCGCTCAAAAGGAACAAAGAGACATGTTGGTTTCTATGGTGAAAATGAAAGAGCAGGGAGGTTATCTGCCCCGATGGCCATCTGGTAGTGGTTATTCTAACTCGATGCTGGCATCTCCGGCCTCTATGATGATAGCAGAATCCTATTTGAAGGGAATAACTGATTTTGATGTGGAGTCCGCTTATGAAGGTATGAAGTATCTCGGTACTCAAAAGACACCTAAAGAAACAGATGCTTCCGGTAGAAGAAGCATCGAGGAGTATTTGCAATATGAATATTGCCCATCAGAGGTTACTGATAGGTCAGTGTCAAAAACATTGGAATATGCTTGGGCGGATTATTCCAATGCTTTGCTCGCTAAAGCACTGGGGCATGAAGAGGATGCCAGCAGGTTTCTCGCTCAATCCAATTATTATAAAAACACCTGGAATCCTGAAATGCAATATTTTCAACCCCGAAGGACTGACGGCACGTTTGATCGGATTGAGCCATTGCAGCTTACTTACACTGATTATGAAGGCATTTTGACAGATGATTATGTAGAAGGGTCAGCATTGCAATGGAGGTGGATGGTGCCTCACGACCCCCAAGGATTGATAGCTCTTTTTGAGAGTAAAGCGTATTTTGTAGAAGAACTGAATTCATTTTTTGAAAAAGCCGATCCAGATTATGCAACATTTTCTCCAGGATCATATTACTGGCATGGAAACCAGCCAGACATACATGCTGCGTACCTTTTCAATGAAGCAGACAGGCCAGATCTTACTCAGAAATGGGTCAGATGGATCTTGGATAACAAATACAAAGTGGAGTCTGGCGGACTTGATGGCAATGACGATGGCGCGACCCTCTCTTCATGGTACGTTTTGAGCGCCATGGGCATATATCCGATGGCTGGAACGGATAAATACCAGTTGACTTCTCCCTTGTTTGATATTATTTTGTTGCCAATAGGGGAAGCGACTCTTGAAATTGTGGCCAAAAGAAAAACTAAGAGCCAAATTTATATTGATAGAATAGAACTCAACGGAAATCCACTTGACCGCTATTGGCTGAGTCATGAAGAAATAGCAAAAGGTGGAAAGCTGGAGTTTTTTATGAAGGAATTAGAATAAAGGACAAAATATTGAATGCCCTTTTTAATTTTGAGCTTTTTCTAGATTTTTTTCAAATTCAATTAAACAGTCTTCTACTAAATGTATTGCTGATCTATTTTGTTCATCTATTGACTTTTTTAAGAATTCAGCCATTTCTGGCTTAGTAAAGTTCTCAATCAATTTTTTTCTTGAGCATTCACAGTATTTTCTAGTGATTGCTGGATGGTTTACTGCGTTTTCTCCTGAGTATTGCATGCATTTTTCTACCATAAGTTGGTATTCTGCATCCGTCCATTCATCGCTTTCTTTGGATTTCAATTCATTTTGATATGTAGTCAGACAGTCCTTAAATACTGATGTAGAAATTTCAATTTGTTCTTCCTTTGGTTTTTTGAATACTTCCAAATATTCAGATTTGCTGAATTTAGCTAGAAGGAGTTCATGTGAGCATTCGCAAAATTTTCTAGCAATATCTGGAAACAGAATACCATTGTTACCTGTCTCTTTGATGCATTTATCTATTAAAGAAGTCCGATCTTCCTCAGTCCATTCCTTGCTTCCATTGTTAGATTGAGCAATGTCTTTAAGTCCATTATAAATTTGATAGCCTGCTACGATAATTATGATGACAATTATCCAATGTTTGCCAGCCATAAAATTTTTACTTGATTTTGTCATTTATTGATTAAGGTAAATGGCATAATAACTAAAATAAATCTTACTTTATCTCTACATCAAATGGCATTCTGGCTTGAATGCCATTGTAGTTTTCTAGTTTTTTAATTTGATCAAGGTAAGGAGTGATGTTTCCATAATTGGCTTTCATGAAACGGGCTTCAGTTTCACCAACCAATTTACTCATGATCTCTTCAAACTCTGATTTTAGTTCCGGATAAAGTATGGTCATGTAGTCATCTTCAATTCCGGCTTTGGTTGCTGCTATTTTGATGGCGTCATCATAGCTTCCCAACACATCTACCAAACCAATTTCCTTTGCTTGAGATCCAGTCCAAACCCTGCCTGAAGCTACTTTCTTAAGTGCTTCAATGTCCATTTTTCTTCCTTCGGCTGCTTTCCCAGTGAAAGATTCATAGCCTTCTTCTACACGTCCTTGGATGATGCTTTTTTCATAGTCGTTCAATGGCCTTGAAACGGTGTATATGTCAGAGAATTCGCCTGTATTTACTACGTCTGATGTGATCCCCAATTTGTTTTCTAGAAAACCACTCATGTTGAACATCATACCGAAGATACCTATAGATCCGGTAATGGTATTTGGCTGTGCAACGATGGTGTCGCAAGGCATGGATAAATAATATCCTCCTGATGCTGCCACAGAAGACATAGAAGCGATTACAGGTTTCTTTTGTTTGGTAAGCAAAATCTCATGCCAGATCACGTCAGAGGCAACAATGCCACCGCCGGGTGAGTTTACTCTGATCACTACTGCTTTCACTTTGTCGTTTTCTCTTGCTTTTTTTATGGCTCTGGCAAATTTGTCAGAACCTACATTGTCAACATCTCCTTTTCCACTTACGATTTCACCTTCTGCGATGATCACAGCGATTTTATTGGAAGAATAGTTGTCAACTGCGTTGGCAACTTTGATGTAATTTTTTAGAGAAACAGAGTTGATTTTGCCATCCTCTTTCAATTCTAGTTGTTCCCTTATTAATGCCTTGATCTCGTCACTGTAGGCAATTTTAGTTACCAGTTTGTATTTGAATGCATCGTCGGCATTTCTCACTAACATAGAATCAGAAATCACTTTCAGTTTGTCGTAATCAATGCCTCTTGATGCTGATACCTTTTGCAGGTAATGATCATAAATTGAATTGATGAATGAGCCTACCTGCTCTCTGTTGGCATCACTCATGTCTTTTCTAATGAATGGCTCCACGGCACTTTTGTAAGTTCCCACTCTAAATATTTGTGGCTCAATTTCTAGTTTGTCAAACAATCCTTTGAAAAAAGTAATGTTGGCACTGAGCCCGTTCAATTCCATGATTCCCTGAGGATTGAAGTAGATTTCATCTGATACCGAAGCAACATAGTAGTTGGCTTCACTCAAAAACTCTGCATAAGAGTAAACGAATTTCCCTGAAGACTTGAAATCTTCAATGGCATCTCTGATTTCTTCTATCGAACCATAACCACCTGACAGGTAGCCATGCTCCATGTATATTCCTTTGATATTGGGGTCTGTTTTGGCGTATTCCAATGCGTTCAGAGTTGCCAACAATTCAATTCCTCGGTTTTCTTCACCAAAGGCTTCTGCAAAAGGATCTTCTGGAATTCTTTCAGCCACAGAACCGGAAAGGTTGATGTACAACACCGAGTTGGCTTTTACAGTAGGAACATCTCCAGAACTAGAGGCAACTAGTCCTGCTATACCCATTATAAATAATATTGAAAGCACAATTCCAGCGATTACCAGACCGACCATTGTGGCCATTACAGATTTAAAAAACGTCATATCTTTTTGATTTTCATTTTAGCAACATCAATAGGCATTTATCAATGTGGGTTGTTATTTGTTGTTTGAGAAACTTAATAGGCTTTGAATTACATCGTTTTGTTTCCGACCAAATGCAAAGCTATCAATACATGAGTACTTATTTCGTAAGATTTATTACAATAATATTTCGTTTTATTTGATATTAGCGTTTTAGAGTGTAAATATGATTGAAAAAGAAAAGAATACCTGCTACATCTTATTGGGAACAAATCAGGGAGAAAAAGCGCAGAATCTGGAAACTGCCAAAAAGAAGATCAAAGAGACGCTGGGTGTGGTCAAACAATCTTCTGCGATCTACGAAACAGAACCTTGGGGTAGGAGCGAGCAGGATACTTTTTTGAATCAGGTATTGGAAGTGGACACCACTAATGATCCTGAACAGACATTATCCTTATGTCTTGGGATAGAAAAAACAATGGGCAGGGTAAGGATAGAAAAATGGATGGAACGCATCATAGACATAGACATATTGTATTTCAATGATGCCATAATTTCAACTGACGATCTAATAGTTCCTCACCCTGAAATTCAAAACAGAAGATTTACCCTCGTGCCATTGGTAGAAATAGCTCCGGATTACATTCACCCAGTCATGAAAAAATCTAACAAAGAATTACTGGATGAATGCCCTGATCCTTTAAAAGTGAAGAGATTTGTTTCTGTTGGACTGGAGTAGTTAAGGTTGATTTTGGTAAGTTTATGGAAAAGTTATGTGGAATGGATTTAACTCATGAATAAATTAAGTTTAATATTATTATTTTCATTATTCTGGTCTTGTAATAATAGAACGGCAAATTCCATTATTCTCGAAACAATTCCTTTAGGACTAACAGGGTTTTTAAATGATGAGAATGTTGTGTTGATTAATATAGGGTTAATAGAAAACGGTTATTTCCTTAAAAACTTGATAAAAATAAAAGGAGATACTTTACGAAATAGTAGTGAATTAAATAATGAACTCCTGAATCAATTTTTACAATCAGTTGATAGTTCATTTTACGTTAATACCCAAAATTTAAAGGTTGTAAATTGGACTTTTCACATAACGAATCAGAAATTGACTCTCTTCTAAATTCAAAACAATCAGTATACGAACTAGGATATTCAAGACCACAAATCAACGGAAATCAAGTTTTGTATTATATAGAATTAATTGATCCAACTCATAGAATTGCAGGAAAAGGAGTCATTGTACAATTTATCAGTAGAAATAATCAATGGGTTGTGGAATCGATTGTGGATGGTTGGG